>JAGDBW010000084.1 GCA_017958845.1 Clostridia bacterium
CATGATCGCGCGCACCTCGCGGCTCAGATCCACCGGGCGCGTCTCGCGCACCCGGTCCTGCGGGATCCATTGTTCGTAGGTGATATACACGTCGGTCCAAGGGCAAAGCAGCCCCCGACGGATCCGCTCGGTCCCGCGCACGGTGCTGACCAGCACCGGCACGTCGGCCTTTTTGGCCATGAGGAACACCCCGTCGTGAAAGCCCAGCAGCGACGGCCCTTTTGAGATCGTGCCTTCGGGGTACACGCCCACGGTGCATCCGTCCTCTAAAATGCGGCGCACGGCGGTGTGCACGGCCTCCATGGCGCGTTTGGGCTCCCGGCGGTCAATGGGCAAAAAGCCCGTGCGCACCAGATACCGCCCCACCACGGGCAGGGCGAGGTTTTCCGGCTTGGTCAAAAAGAGGATGCGCCGCCCGTAGAGCAGCACCGACTGGACCATGGGGTCAAAGTGGGAGACGTGATTGGAGACAAACAGAAAGGGCGCGCGTTTGTCGCGGGGGAGCATCTCTTTCCCCTCGACGTGCACCCGCACGCGCAAAAGGCACATCGCCAGCCGCACCGATTCACAGAAAAACAGGCGCGACCACGCCCCGTCGCGGATGCGGTCGAGCGGGGTCTTTTTGAGCAAAAAGGAAGAGAGGGCAAAGACCGCTATGTGCAAAAAGGTCAGAACCAGGGTATAGCCCGGCCAGAGCAGCAGTGCCCACGCCGCGCGCAGGCCGCCGCCCAGGACGGTGCCGATCGCCCCGCCCAGACCGAGCAAAACGTACAGCAAAAGACAAACAGAGAACATCACGCCCTCCTTTCCGCGTCGGGGCGCACACCCGCGAGGTCGCAGACGACCCGTCCCGCCAGCGCCAGCCCCGCCGCCGTCGGCACAAAGCTGACCGAACCGGGCAGGGTATGTTTGCCCGGCGGGAGACGGGCGGGATCGACGGGATCGACCGTGCGCGGCGGCTCGGCGGCCGAGCCGCCGACGCCCCCGAGACCAAACACGATCACCCGCGCGCGCAAAAGCCGCCCGACGCCCTCGGCGCCGAGCAGGTAGGCGGTCCTTTCAAACGCTTGGTCCATATTTCCTCACAGAGCGTCCGCACGGACCCGGCCGCGCGCACGCCAAACAAACGAAAAGTACGGGCGCCTCCCGTGGTCCCGCCGTCCGCGGCGGGCGGCGACGGCGCAGGTTTGCCGAACACAAACGGGTCACGAAGAGACAAACGGTCTGTCTCAAAAAAATATAAAGACAGATATCGATATAGCAAGACAGGCACATTATATATCAAACCGCCGAAAAAAGCAAGTCCCCGCCCGCTGCAAAAGCCCCCGCCGCGCTCTGCGCGGCGGGGGCCGTTGTTTCGGAGGGAGCAGACGACCGCCCGGGGCGGCCGTCTGTTTTGAGGGCGGGTCGGCCGTCTTTTTGGGGTCGGTCGTCTCCTTTGAGGGCGGGTCGGCCGTTTTCGGCGACCCGATCAGGCCGGGAACCCCGCCGACCGCGACCCGGTCAGGCGGAGGGCCGGTCCGCTTCCGGCCGGCTGTCGGCTTCGCGCCGCTGCGCGTCCACAAAGTCGCGCAGCAGCTCCGCCTTGACGGTATAGTAGCGGACGCTGTCGGTGAGGATCGAGCGCTCCCCGGTCATATAGCCGCGCAGGGCCGTCCAGCCGAGCAGTCCCACCCGCAACAGACACGCCACCAGCACCGCCCGCGGGTCGCTCTCGGCCCGGACGGCAAACACGACCTGGACCGACAAGACGGCAAAGAGCGTCGTCGGCCCCAGCGCCGCCGTATAGCGCGCCAGCCGCATCCGTTCGGGCGAGACCAGCAGACGGCGACCGGCGGGCGGCGCTTCGGCCTCGC
>JAGDBW010000085.1 GCA_017958845.1 Clostridia bacterium
CCCAGCGCCCGGCCCAGCCGGTCGCCCTTGCGGGCGCGGCGCAGGCAGGCGGCGTCGCGGCACAGATACGCGCCGCGGCCGCTCAGCTTTCCGGTCAGGTCGAGGACGATCTCACCCGAGGGCGTGCGGACCGCGCGGACCAGGTCGCGCTTGTCGCGGCGCTCGCCGCAGGCCACGCATTTTCGCTCGGGCACTTTTTTGTTTTCCATGATGCTCCTCGTCACAGCCCCCAAAAGGCGGGCTCGCGTCAGGTCTTGATGTCGATCTTGTAGCCGGTCAGCTTGGCGGCGAGGCGGGCGTTCTGCCCCTCGCGGCCGATGGCCAGCGAGAGCTGTCCGGGGGAGACCGTCACGCGGCAGGACCGCTCGCCGTCCATGACCACGCTCTGCACCACGGCGGGAGAGAGCGCCTGCGCGACGTATTCTTCGGGCACCGGGCTGTACTGGATGATGTCGATCTTTTCGTTTGAGAGTTCGCCCAAAATCGAGGCGATGCGCATCCCGCCCTGGCCGATGCAGGCGCCGATGGCGTCCACGTTTTCGTCTTCGGACCAGACGGCGATCTTGGTGCGGCTGCCCGCGTCGCGGGAGACGCCCATGATCCGGACCGTTCCGTCCGCGATCTCGGGGATCTGCATCTCAAAGAGCCTGCGCACAAAGCCGGGATGCACGCGGGAGAGCAGGATGATGGGTCCGCGGGTGTCGCCGGCGCGGACCTCGGAGATGTAGACCTTGATCTGGTCGCCCGTCCCGTGGATCTCGCCGGGGATCTGCTCGGCTTTCTGGAGCACCGCCGTGCCTTTGCCCACGTCGAGGATCAGGTTGCCGTTGGTCTCGTCGATCTTGTAGATGGTGGCGGTGATGATCTCTTCTTTTTTGTCCTCATAGGCGCGCACCAGGTTGGCGCGTTCGGCCTCGCGGATGCCCTGGATGATGACCTGCTTGGCGGCCTGGGCGCTCAGACGCCTGAAGTCCTTGAGTTTGAGTTCCGTCTCGACCACGCCGCCGACCTTGGTGCGTTTGCCCATGGCCTTGACCTCGTCGTGCGAGATCTCGCACAGGGGGTCTTCCACTTCTTCGACCACGGTGCGCTGCTGATAGGCCTTGAGGTCGTTTTTGTCCGGGTTGAGCACCACCCGCACCTGCGCGGTGGCGCCGATCTCGCGCCGGATGGCGTTTTGCAGCGCGGCCTCGACCTTTTCCAGCATATATTCTTTGGAGATCCCTTTTTCTCTCTCCAGGTCGTCCAGAGCGCTGAAGAATTCCTTGTTCATGATCCAAAAACCCTTTCTTTTCGCCGGGAGGCGTATTGTGGAGGCCGCACGGGCCGGATATCCCAAAAAAAGCAAACGAGCCGCAACGCCCCGGGAACGCGGAGGAACTACGCCGCCGAGAGCGTCCGGGCCCCGCCCCAGAGCACCGCCGCACCCGGCCGTCTTGGCACGGTCGGGCGCGCCGCTCACCCGGGAGCGGGCGCGTCGCTGGGGTCGGGCAAAAGTCACACGAGATGACAGTCAGTCAAAATAGACGGTACGGAGCCGCGAGATCGAGGACAGCGGCAGGCGCGCCTCGCCCGCGTCGGTCGCGAGCACCACTTCGCCCTCC
>JAGDBW010000086.1 GCA_017958845.1 Clostridia bacterium
GAGAAAGTGATCTCAAACAAAACCGAGCCCGCCGATATGGCGGGCACTTTTTTGCGATCGGCCACAGGCGGGGAGCGGGCCACGGCGGAGCGCACGCACGCCGCAGAGACGGACGATAAAGCAGCCCTCGCCCGCCTCGCCGCCGCGCAGGCCGCGATCAAGAACCCGAGAAAGTGATCTCAAACACAACCGTGCCCGCCGATATGGCGGGCACTTTTTTGCGATCGGACAGAGGCGGGGAGCGGGCAACGGCGGAGCGGACGCACGCCGCAAAGACGTTTTTTTGGATCGTCTGACCCGTTCGCTTGTTTCGGCAGCGGGGCGTGTTTCGGCGGCGGGGCGGCTTTACTTTTTTGCCCCGGTGTGATAGAATGTCGGCAGAGCGTCCGCGACCCGACGGAGACGGCGGGTCTCCGCGTTTTTTTGCGGGCGCGTCGTGAGAAAAAAGGAACGGGAGATGAAGTCTTTTTTGCACAGCGACAGGCCGATCGTCACCACGATCCTCGCCGCCGCAAACGAATGGGACACGCCGGCCGAGATCGCGCGGGCCGTCGAAAAAGGGACGGACGCCTTTCTTTTGTCGATCGAGACGATGAAAAGGGAGCAGCGCACCCCGCGCGTGTTTTCGGCCCTGTTGGCCGCGATGGGGGACAAGCCCTGCTGCGTCACCTGCTACCGGCGCGGAGACGTCGAGGACGAGACAGAGGAGCGGCGGTGCGAGCTGCTCCTGTCGGCGCTGGACTGCGGGGCCGTGATGGCCGACGTGCGGGCGGATCTGTTCGACCCGCGGGACGGCGAGTTTTCGACCGACGAGGCCGCCGTCGAAAAGCAGACGGCCTTTGTTCGCCTCATCCACGAAAAAGGCAAAGAAGCGGTGATGTCCTCCCATACCTTTTTCGGCGGCGTTTGCCGTTTTGTCCCGAAAGAGGAGGTGCTGCGCATCGCGGCCGAACAGCAGAAGCGCGGCGCCGATATCGCCAAGATCGTCACGGGCGCCGACACGGAGGAAGAGCTGCTCGAATGCTTTGAGGCCCAGCTCCTTTGCAAAAAGCAGATCGATATCCCCGTTTTGCTGTTGTGCGTCGGACGGCGGGCGATGCGCCACCGTCTGGCGGGCGGGCTCATCTATGAGCCGATCGTGTTTGTCAAGGAGGCGGACGCCGAGCCGCCCTATACCGCGACGCAGCCGCCGCTCGCGGTGATGGTCGGGCTGCTGAACAACGCCGCGCCTTTGTCCTGACCGCCCGGACGCGCGCCCGCCAATCCCGGCGGGCGCTTTTTGCCGGCGGGACGGAAGAAGTTTTTGCGCGGCGGGCGCTTTTTGTCGGCGGCGCGGAGGCGCTCTTTTGCGGGCGGTGCGCGGGTTTTGGGGTCAGGTCGAGAGTTTTTTTACGGTCGCCCCGAGAGCGCGGCGGGACGGATCTTTGACTTTTTTGTTTACAGGATCGAAACGGATATGTTATAATAGATCGGGAGTTTTCTCTCTTTGAATCTTTTCTCTTTTTCGGATTTCCCCATTTTCGATGATGAAAGGATCGTAATGTCATGAAACGTGCGTTTTATACCCTGCTGTCGCTGACGCTGCTGTTCTCCTTTGGGCTGACGGCGCTGGCCGGCTGCAAAAAGGACAAACAGAAGGATCCCCCCGCTCCCGCGACCGAGGCGTCGACGGAGCAGCCCACCGATCCGCAGACCGATCCGCAATCGGACGCGCCCACTGAGCCCGAGACCGACGCGCCCACTGAGCCGGAGACCGACGCGCCCACCGAGCCGGAGACCGATCCGCCGACCGACCCGCAGACCGAGCCGGAGACCGACCCCGCGCCGACCGAGCCGAGCGTGACCTTTCTCTCCAAGGACGGGCGCCTGATCGCGCACGTGCCGCTCTCGTCCGGTACTCCCGTCGTCGCTCCCGCGGCGCCAGAGGAGGACGGATATACCTTTGTCGGCTGGAACAAGGACTATAAGAGCGCCCGCTCGCCCATGACCGTGACGGCCCTCTACACCGAGGACGTCACGCCCTCCACGCCCGCCGAGATCCTGGCGTGGCAGCCGACCTATACCTCGACCCGCTACGGAAAGTCGGTCGGCGTCTACAAAGACCTCGTCTACGGCACCCGCGGCGACGTGACGGATGAGGGCGAGGGCTTTGATATGTCCAAAAAGACCGGCGGCTGGCTCCTCGACGCCAACCACGGCGGCACGGGTATCCACCGTCACCGCACGGGACAGCTCTTTGACGTCTATCTGCCCGCCGACTTCGGCGCTTCTACGCCGATCCTGCTCTACGTGCACGGCGGCTCCTGGTCGCAAAACTACGACAAGGACGGCTCGGCCTTTGAGCTGCTCGCCCGCATCGCCGCCAACGGCTATATCGTGGTCTCCATGGACTATATCCTGCAGAGCAACAACACCGAGGACGGCGTGACCGTCGGCCGCGAAGGCGCGACCCTCGCCGCCATGCTGGGCGATATCGACCTGATGGTCAGCTACCTCCGCGACGTGCTGATGCCGACCATGGGCCTCCCGACCGACAACAAGATCGCCATCGCGGGCACCTCCGCCGGCGCGCATCTGGCGTCGCTGTACGCCTTTGACGAGCACGATACCTCCAAGCTGGGCCTGTCGCTGACGCACAAGCTGGAGATCGGGCTGCTGATGAGCATCGTGGGACCGGACGACCTGGCGGAGATCCTGGCCATGCTCGCCGCCGCCAACGGCATCTCGTTTTCCAACACGCAGGCGCTGGCCGCCATCCCCGTCTCGGCCAACCCCTTTACCCAGCTCTTTGCACGTCTTTTGGGCGACGAGGGCATCGAGACTCTGGCGGATCTGATCGAGCCCGCCGCCTTTTGGTCGCCCGTCCGTCTGGTCGAGGCCGGCATCCCCGACGTGATCCTCGCCTACGCGGAGACGTCCGACGGCTCCGGCACGGACGGCATCATCCCCACCTCCACCTTTTATAACCTGCGCACCGCCGTCACCGAAGCGGGCGCAGACTGCGACGCGGCCCTCTTTGTCGGTATCGAGCACGGACAGATCGACGACATCCGCACGACCGGCGAGTATCCCATCAAAGGCACGGAGATCACCATCCACCCCGCCGTCTGGATGGCCCAGCAGATGGCCGCGCACCGCGACGCCCTGCTCGCGCCGTAAAACGCCGCCGCGCAAAAGACCCGAGCAGACCGACCCTGTTTGCCTGTTTGCCCGTTTGTCTTTTTGTCTTTTTGCCCCCGCCTCTCCCGCGGGGGCTTTTTGTTTTTTTCGCGGAGCGGGCGGGAGAGACAACGGGAGGGCGGCGCTTTTCGGTCGCGGGGGCGGCGGACAGAGCGCGGTCGGAGAGGCGGCGGGAAAACGGCGCGGAGAGGCGGCGGAGGGCGCTTTCGGGCGGCGGGGACACGTCGTTTTTTGCCGAAAAAGGAAAGAGAGAGGGGCTTTTGTTTTACATTTTTGGGGTTTTTCGGCTGTGTTTTGTAAAACTTGACGCCGATTTGTAAATTTTGTCGCTGTTTTGTTGACTTTTTGTGCGCATCTTCCATATAATAACGAAAGAACACAAGGAGGTGCCATCCATGCCGATCAAAGCCACCCTCAAGCGTATCCGCGTCACCCTGCAGACGCTGGCGCGGGAGCTCGACCTGTCGCGTCCGACGCTGGACCGCTATATCGCGCTGTTCGACGAGGGAAAGACCATCCCGAGCACGCTCTATCAATGTATCTTTGAAAGCCTGTTTTTGCGCGAGATCCCCGACGCCGAGGAGTTTGAGCGGCGTCTTTCGCACGTGCGGCAGTCGTTTTTGCTCTATGCGAGCGAAAAAGAAAACGTCCGCCCCAAAAAAGCGAACAAAAACAAGACCGCCGTGCGCGCCGAGCACACGGGCAAGTATTTCGGCACCGACGGCTTTCGCGGTCAGGCCGGCGTGGGGCTGACGGCCGAGCACGCCTTTTTGATCGGGCGGTATCTGGGCTGGTACTACACCGCGCGGCGGGGCGAGCGCGCCCGCATCGTGATCGGCAAGGACACCCGCCGCTCATCGTATATGTACGAAAACGCGCTGGCCGCCGGCATCACCTCGTCGGGCGCCGACGCCTATCTGCTCCACGTGACCACCACCCCCTGCGTCAGTTACATCACCCGCACAGAGAAATTTGACTGCGGGGTGATGATCTCGGCGTCCCACAACCCCTACTATGACAACGGCATCAAGCTGATGAACGAGACGGGCGAAAAGGCCGACGACGACCTGCAGGACGCCATCGAGCGCTACATCGACGGCGACCCCGCTACCCTGCCCTTTGCCGTGGGGGAGGAGATCGGATGCACGGTCGACTTTTATTCGGGGCGCAACCGCTATATCGGCTATCTGACGTCGCTGGCCACGCGCTCGTTTGAAAATATGCGCGTCGGCCTCGACTGCGCCAACGGGAGCAGCTGGATGCTCGCGCGGGCGCTCTTTGACGCGCTGGGCGCCAAGACCGTGGTCATCTGTGACCACCCGGACGGGCTGAACATCAACGAGGGGTGCGGCTCCACCCACATCGAGCGGCTGCAAAAAACGGTGCGGGAGCAGCACCTGGACGCCGGCTTTGCCTTTGACGGCGACGCCGACCGCTGTATCGCGGTGGATGAGCGCGGCGAGGAGATCAACGGCGACAAGATCCTCTATATCTGCGCCAAACACATGAAAGCCCAGGGTCAGCTGCCCTCCAACACGGTGGTGGCGACCGTCATGTCCAACATGGGACTCTTTAAGGCTCTGGAACGCGAGGGGATCGGCTACGAAAAGACGACCGTGGGCGACCGCTACGTCTATGAGAACATGAAAGAAAACGACCATATGATCGGCGGCGAGCAGTCGGGGCACGTCATCTTTCGCAAATACGCGCACACGGGCGACGGCCTCCTCACCGCGGTCATGCTGGTGAGCGTCATGAAGGACACCCAACTGCCGCTCTCCACCCTCGCCAAGGGCGTCACGATGTACCCGCAGGTACTCAAAAACGTGTCGGTCCGCGACAAAGAAGCCGCCGTCTCCGACCCCTCTGTGCAGGCGACGCTCAACCGCCTGCTGGAAGAGCTGGGCGACGACGGACGGGTGCTGCTGCGCAAGAGCGGCACCGAGCCGGTGCTGCGCGTCATGGCCGAGGCGAGCACCCTCGAGCGCTGCGAGGCGGCCGTCGAGGATATGATCGGGGCCCTGCGCGGGAGCGGGCATCTCATCGAGATCAAGTGAGCTTTCGGGCGGCGTTCGTTTTTTCTCCCGCACGGCCCCGACCGTTTACAACGGACGGTTTTTGTGATATAATACGATGCGACAAGTCAAACCGGCGATCGGACCGAACAGAAAAGGAGTATGCTATGCGCGTCATCATCGGAAAAGATTATGAAGAAGTCAGCCGCCTCGCGGCCGACGAGATCGAAAAAGTCGTGCGGGAAAAACCCGCCTGCACCCTGGGCCTCGCGACCGGCTCCAGTCCGGTCGGTATGTACCGCGAGCTGTCCCGCCGCTGCCGCGAGGAGGGGTTGGATTTTTCTGCCGTGCGGTCGGTCAACCTCGACGAGTACGTGGGCCTCGCCCCCGACCACGAGCAGAGCTACCGCTATTTTATGGACGACAATCTCTTTGACCATATCAATATCGACAAGGCCAACACCTACGTCGCCCGCGGTGTGGGCGACCCCGACGCCAATCTCGCCGAGTTCAACGCCGTACTCGAAAAAGCCGACGTCGATATCCAGGTGCTGGGCGTCGGGCCGGACGGACATCTGGGCTTTAACGAGCCGGGCGAGACGCTGTGGGACGGCGCGCACATGGAGACGCTGGACGAGTCGACCGTGGACGCCAACGCGCGTTTCTTCGCCTCCCGCGACGAGGTGCCGCGCCGGGCCTTCACGATGGGCATGGGCAACATCCTGCGGGCCGGAAAACTGCTGCTCATCATCTCGGGCCGCAAGGCCGAGGCCGCAAAGCGGCTCCTCTTTTCCGACAAAATCGACCCGCGCTGTCCCGTGACCTTTATGCGGCTGCACCGCGACGCCGTGGTGCTGCTCGAAAAGAGCCTGGCCGACGAGATCGGCTACCAGGGCTGACAACCGCAAAAACTCCGCCGACGGGCGGAGTTTTTTCGTTGGCGGGACGGGCGGCGGCGGGGAGACGGACGACGCGAAGCGAAGGAAAGAGCGCGTTTTTGAGGAGCGGGGAGGCAGAGAGGCGGGCGCGGAGACGGGTGCGGCGCGGCCCTGTCGGTCCGCCGGAGGTCGGACAAGCGCCGATTTGTGGGATTTGACCATTTTTTCAATCGGGGTTTCGGCGGTTTTTCGGCTTGTTTTTGAGCGTCGGGGATGATACAATAAAAGGGAAAAAACAACGCGGAGGTTCTGCCATGAAAAACGCGGTCATCACGGGCGCGGGCGGCGTGCTGTGCGGCTCGTTTGCACGCGCGCTGGCGCAGGACGGCTGGGCTGTGGCCCTGCTGGACATCAACGAGGCGGCGGCGCAGACGGTCGCCGACGACATCAACCGAGGGGGCGGGCGGGCGTTTGCCTACGGGGTGAGCGTACTGGACCGCGCGGCGCTGGAGGCCGTGCGCGAGCGCGTGCACGCCGACCTGGGGCCCTGCGACCTGCTGCTCAACGGCGCGGGCGGCAACCACCCCAAATGCACCACCCTGCACGAGACCTACGAGCCGGGGGACGAGGACGCGAGCGATTTTCTGACCTTTTTCAATCTCGACAAATCCGGCTTTGACTTCGTTTTTGACCTCAATCTCAAGGGGGTTTTGCTCCCTACGCAGGTTTTTGCCCGCGATATGCTGGGCGGACGCGGCGGAAATATCGTCAACATCTCCTCGATGAACGCCTACCGCCCGCTGACCAAGATCCCCGCGTACAGCGCCGCCAAAGCGGCGGTGTCCAACTTTACCCAGTGGCTGGCGGTGCACTTTGCCCCCGCGGGCATCCGCTGCAACGCCATCGCGCCCGGCTTCTTTGTGACGGGGCAGAACAGGGCCCTGCTCTACGCCCCCGACGGGACGCCGACGCCCCGCACCCACAAGATCCTCGCCGCCACCCCGATGAAACGCTTTGGCGAGCCGGAGGAACTGCTCGGCGCGCTGCGCTTTCTCATCGACGAGGAGGCGGCCGGCTTTGTGACCGGGGTCTGCATCCCGGTGGACGGCGGTTTTTCCGCTTACAGCGGCGTCTGACCGGGAGAGCGCGCCGGCCGTTCGGCCTGCGGTGTGCCGACTGCGGCGGGCACGGCGACGCGCCCGCGTCGAAAAAGAGGCAAAAACGCCTCTCGTTTGCGATGGAGGATCAACAGATGGACGCTTTTTTGCTCGAAAACAGGACGGCCCGCCGCCTCTACGGCGAGGTGCGGGACCTGCCGATCTACGACTACCACTGCCACCTCTCGCCGCGCGAGATCTATCTGGACGAGCCCGCGACGGATATATGCGAGCTGTGGCTCGCGGGCGACCACTACAAGTGGCGGCTGATGCGCGCCTGCGGCTGTGACGAGCGGCTGGTGACCGGCGACGCCGACCCGGGCGAAAAGTTCCGCGCCTACGCCGCCGCCTGCGAGACCGCCGCCGGCAGTCCCCTGCCGGTCTGGAACCGTATGGAACTGTCGCGTTTCTTTGGTATCGACACGCCTCTCACGGAAAAAACGGCGGACGACGTCCGCCGACGCGCCAACGCGTATATCCGGGAGCACCGGCTCTCCCCGCGCAAGCTGATCGAAAGCTCCAACGTGCGCTTTGTCGCCACGACCGACGACGCGGCCGACGCCCTGCCCTGGCACGAAAAGCTGGCGGAGAGCGGCTTTGGCGTCAAGGTGACGCCCTCCTTTCGCTACGACAGGCTGCTGTCGATCACCGCGCCCGGCTACGCCGCCTATATCGCCGCGCTCTCGGAAGCGGCCGGCGTGAAGGTGGTCGATCTCGAAACGCTCGGCGAAGCGCTCGAGCGGCAGCTGGATCGTTTTTGCCGGCTCGGCTGTGCCTTCTCCGACGTGGGGATCCCCGACTTTCCCGACCGGATCGCCCCGGACGGGGAGGCCGACGCGACCTTCCGCGCCGCGCTGGCGGGGGAGCCGATCGACCGCGCCGCCTATCTCGGCTGGCTCGGCAACCGCATGGTATGGCTGGGCGAGCGATTCTATCGCCGCCGGATGGTGATGCAGATGCACCTGTGCGTCTGCCGCAACGCCAACTCGACCCTCTATGAGACGCTCGGCCCCGACGCGGGCGGCGACTGTATCGGGGACGAGCTGCCGACGCGGGACGTCGTCCGGCTGCTCGACGGCATCTGCCGCGCCTGCGGCGGGGATATGCCCGAGGTCATCCTCTACGCCCTGCACCCCGGCATGTCGGCCAAGCTCGCCACGATCGGCGGCTGCTTTCCGCACGTGCGGTCGGGCGCGGCCTGGTGGTACTGCGACCACCGTCGCGGCATCCGCGAACAGCTGCAGAACGTGGCCGAGGTCGCGCACATGGGGCGCTTTCCCGGTATGCTGACCGACAGCCGCTCCTTTCTCTCCTACGCGCGCCACGACTACTTTCGGCGGATCCTCTGCACCCTGCTCGGCGAGATGGCGGGGCGGGAGGAGCTGTCGCCCGACGCCGCCCGACGCGTGGCGGCCGATCTCTGCGCCGGGAACATCCGGCGTCTGCTGGCCTCGCTGCCGCAGGTCGGGATGAGCGAAGAGTGAGCGGCGAGGAGCGGGCCGCGCTCTCGCGCGGATCGCCCGTTTCGGCATGAGCGTTTCTTTTCAGATCGACGATATTTTTTGAAAACCCCCTCCGTTTTTTGTGACAAACAGGAGATATGCCTATGAAAATGACCTTTAGATGGTACGGGCCGAGCGACCCCGTGACCCTGGAGCAGATCCGTCAGATCCCCGGCATGAGCGGGATCGTGACCGCCGTCTACGACGTGCCGCCGGGCGAAGTCTGGCCGCGCGCGTCCATCCGCGCGCTGGTCGACGCGGCGCACGCGCAGGGGCTGGAGGCCGAGGTGATCGAGAGCGTGCCGGTGCACGAGGATATCAAGCTCGGGCGCGGCGACTGCGACCGCTATATCCGCAACTATGCCGAAAACGTGCGTCGTCTGGGCGAGGCGGGCGTCCGGTGCATCTGCTACAACTTTATGCCCGTGTTTGACTGGCTGCGCACCGATCTGCACACCCGGGCCGAGGACGGCTCCTATTCTCTCTCCTATCAGCCGGAGGCGATGGCGGCGCTGGATCCGCGCCGGCTCTCCCTGCCCGGCTGGGACGAGAGCTATACCCCCGACGCGCTGAGCGCCCTGCTCGACGCCTACGCGGGGATGACGCACGAGCGGTTGTTTCTTAACTGGGCGCGGTTTCTCGAGGGGGTGCTCCCCGCCTGCGGCGAGGCCGGCGTTTCCCTCGCCGTGCACCCGGACGACCCGCCCTGGGACGTGTTTGGTCTGCCGCGGATCGTGTCCCGCCGCGCCGACTACGAGCGGCTGTTTGACGCGTTTCCCGACCGGCGGTGCGGCGTGACCTTTTGTACCGGGTCGCTCGGCGCGAGCGCGGACAACGATCTGCCGGCGATGGCGCGCGACTTTGCCGCCGCGGGGCGCGTCCACTTTGCCCATCTGCGCAACATCGAGCGCGGAGCGGACGGCCGCTTTCGCGAGGTGGCGCATCTCTCCTCCGCCGGGTCGCTGGATCTGTACGCGATCGTGCGGGCGCTGGTCGACGGCGGCTTTGACGGCTACGTGCGTCCCGACCACGGCCGTCACATCTGGGGCGAAGAAGGAAAGCCCGGCTACGGTCTCTATGACCGGGCGCTGGGCGCCGCGTATCTCAACGGCCTCTTTGAAGCCTGCGAAAGGCGCTGACCGAGGCTGTGCCGCGGCGAGCTCGCTCTTTTGGTCCAAAACGGACGCTTTTTTGAAAAACCCCTGCCAGGTCCCGTCTCTTTTTTGAGTGAGGAGGCTGTCTATGACTTCTTATGAGCGCATCAAACGCACCTTT
The DNA here is from genome assembly GCA_017958845.1 of Clostridia bacterium. Taxonomy (GTDB): domain Bacteria; phylum Bacillota; class Clostridia; order Oscillospirales; family CAG-272; genus UBA1740. Next base: position 10,008 of record JAGDBW010000086.1, read on the forward strand.
TTGCACCGGGAGACCGACCGCATCCCGATCTACGACACGCCGTGGGCTGGCACCGTCCGCCGCTGGGAGCGCGAGGGGATGCCGGCCGGCATGGACTGGCGCGACTACTTTGGCGTCGACAAGGTGGCGCAGATCGGCGTGGATATCAGCCCCCGCTATGAGGAGCGGGTGCTGGAGGAGACCGACCGCTACAAGATCGTCACTTCCTCCTGGGGCGTGACGATGAAGAACTTTAAAGAGGAGGACTCCTCGCCCGAGTTTCTGGACTTTAAGGTCTGCGACTCGGACGCCTGGGTCGACGCCAAGGCCCGTATGACCCCCTCCCGCGACCGCGTCAACTGGAAGAATCTCGAGGACAATTATGCCCGCTGGCGCGCCGAGGGGCAGTGGGTCGAGGCGGAGTTCTGGTTCGGCTTTGACGTGGCGCACTCCTGGATGGCCGGGACCGAAAACATCCTGTGCGCCCTCATCGAGGAGCCGGAGTGGGTGACCGACATCTTTGACACTTATCTGTCCATGTGCATCGCCGAGTTTGAGATGATATGGGACGCGGGCTACCGCTTTGACAGCATCCGCTGGCCGGACGACATGGGCTACAAGGGCACGACCTTCTTTTCTCCCGCGACCTACCGCGAGCTGCTCAAACCCTTTCACAAAAAGGCGGTGGACTGGGCGCACGAGCGCGGCGTGTTTGCGCACCTGCACTCCTGCGGCGACATCATGACGCTGCTCCCCGACGTGGTGGACACGGGGATCGACTGTCTCAACC
>JAGDBW010000087.1 GCA_017958845.1 Clostridia bacterium
CCGTCAGCATGGTCTCGTAGCCCTGGGGCAGGCGGGTGATGAAGTCGTGGGCGTTGGCCAGCTTGGCTGCCTTGATGCACTCCTCGTCAGTGGCGTCCAGCTTGCCATAGCGGATGTTGTCCATGACGGTGCCGGTAAAGAGGTTGGTATCCTGCAGGACGATCCCGAGGGAGCGGCGGAGGTCGAACTTTTTGATCTTGTTGATATTGATGCCGTCGTAGCGGATCTTTCCGTCGTCGATGTCGTAGAAGCGGTTGATGAGGTTGGTGATGGTGGTCTTGCCCGCTCCGGTCGCTCCGACGAAGGCCACCCGCTGGCCCGGCTCGGCGTAGACCGTGACGCCGTGGAGGACGGGTTTGCCCTCCTCATAGGCAAAGTCCACGTCGGTCAGGCGCACGTCGCCGCGCAGCGGCGTGTAGGTGACGGTGCCGTCCGCCGCGTGGGGGTGGCGCCAGGCCCAGTGCCCCGTGTGCTCGTCGGTCTCGGTGATCGTACCGTCGGGGGCGATCCGCGCGTTGACCAGTGTGACGTAGCCGTCGTCTTTTTCGGGCATTTCGTCCATCAGAGTAAAGATGCGGTCGGCGCCGGCCAGGGCCATGACGACCGAGTTGATCTGCTGGGATACCTGGTTGACGTTTCCGGCGAACTGGCGGGTCATGGCCAGAAACGACACGATGACGCCGACCGTGACGAACGGCACGTCGACAAACAGGCGCTGGACCGAGACGTTGGGCACGTCGTTGACCAGCAGCATACAACCCGTGATGGCGACAAGGACGTAGAGGATGTTGCCCAGGTTGTTGATGATGGGGCCGAGCATGTTGGCGTAGGCGTTGGCGCGGTAGCTGTTGTGCTCGATCTCGGCGTTGTAGCGGTCAAAGTCGGCGCGGCTGCGATCTTCGTGGCAGAAGACCTTGACGACTCGCTGGCCGTTCACCATCTCCTGGATGTAGCCCTCGGCCTCGCCGACGGAACGCTGCAGACGTATGAAGTAGCGGGCGGAACCGCCGCCGAGTTTTTTTGAAAAGAAGAACATGAAGAGCACGCCGCACAGCACGACGGCGGTCAGGGGGAGGCTGTACCAAAGCATCAGGAAAAGGACGCCGAACACAACCGTGCCCGCCCGCACGAGTGTGGGCAGCGACTGGCCGATGAGCTGGCGCAGGGTGTCGATGTCGTTGGTATAATGGGACATGATGTCGCCGTGCTTGTGGGTGTCGAAGTAGCTGACGGGCAGATCCTGCATCCCGTCAAACATCCTCTTGCGCAGTTTGGCGAGGTAGCCCTGGGTGATGACGGCGGCGATCTGCGTCTCAAAGGTGACGGCGAGGATGGAGACGACGTAGATGCAGCCGAGGATCAGCACGCGCGTCAGGATCGGGCCGCGGACGGCCTCCCAGGCGGTGTGTTCTTTGAGCGCTGTGTCGATGAGGGTGGTGATCTGCTCGATGAAGACGGCCGGCAGGACTGCCACGATGGCCGAAAAGACGATGCAGACGACGGCGACGGGAACCATGACGGGATAGAAGCCGAAGAGCAGCCTGAGCGCTCGTTTGAGCGTGCCGGGCCGGGCTTTCGGGCGGGTGCGCATATCAGGCCTTCTGTTCATCGTCCGCTCCTCCTGTCTGTTCTCTGTCGGCTGTTGTATCCTGGTCGGGGGCAGGTTCTTTTTCTTGTTCTTTTTCGGCGCCGCCGGTCTGCTGCCGGTAGATCTCGCGGTAGATCTCGCTCGACGCGAGCAGCTGTTCGTGCGTGCCGCGGGCGATGATCCGGCCCTGCTCCATGACGAGGATCAGGTCGGCGTCGCTGACCGAGGCGACACGCTGGGCGATGATGATCTTGGTGGCGTCGGGCAGGCAGGCGCGCAGACCGGCGCGGATGGAGGCGTCGGTGCGGGTGTCCACCGCGGAGGTCGAGTCGTCGAGGATCAGCACGCGCGGCGCGGCCAGAAGCGCCCGGGCGATGCACAGACGCTGGCGCTGACCGCCGGAGACGTTGGCGCCTCCCTGCTCGATGTGGGTATCGTAGCCGTCGGGAAACGTATCGATGAACTCATCCGCGCAGGCGATGCGGCAGGCCTCGCGGATCTGCTCGTCGGTGGCGTCGGGGTTGCCCCAACGGAGGTTTTCTTTGATGGTGCCGGCGAAGAGCAGATTTTTTTGCAGGACCATGGAGACGGCGTGCCGCAGCGTATCCAGATCATAGTCGCGCACGTCGACGCCGCCGACACGCACCACCCCCTCCGTCGCGTCGTAGAGGCGCGGGATGAGCTGGACCAGCGTGGACTTGGAGGAGCCGGTGACGCCGAGGATGCCGACCGTCATGCCGGAAGAGATGTGCAGATCGACGCCGGACAGAGCGTCGTTTTCTGCCTTGGCGGAATATTTGAAGCTGACGCCCTCAAAATCGACCGAGCCGTCCGGCACCTCGGTGACGGGGTGGTCGGAGAGGGGCATATCCGGCGCTTCGTCCAGCACCTGGCAGATGCGCTTGGCCGATTCGGCGGAGATGGTGAGGATGACGTAGATCATGGAGAGCATCATCAGCGACATCAAAATCTGCATCCCGTAGGTGAGCAGCGCCGAGATGTGCCCTATGTTGACCCCTCCGATGCCGCGGATGGCCAGCATGGCGCCGACGGAGAGGATGAAGATCATGTTGAAATACATACAGAAGTTCATCAGCGGGGTGTTGACCGCGACGATGCGCTCCGCTCGGGTAAAGTCACGGCCGATGGCGTCGCTCTCGACGGCGAACTTCTCTTTTTCGTATTCCTGGCGCGAAAAGCCCTTGACCACCCGCACGCCGCGCACGTTTTCTTCGACGGAGGCGTTGAGGCGGTCGTAGCGGTTGAATACCCGGCGGAAGGTGGGCATGGCGAAGCGGGCGATGAGATACAGCCCCACGACGAGGAGCGGGATGACGAAAGCGAAGGTCAGGGCGAGCCATCCGCCCATGCTCGCGGCCATGATGACGGCGAAGATCAGCATCAGGGGCGCGCGGACGGCGGTGCGGATGATCATCATAAAGGACATCTGCACGTTGCTGACGTCGCTGGTCAGACGGGTGACGAGCGAGGCGGAGGAGAAACGGTCGATGTTGGAAAACGTGAAGTCCTGGATGTGCGAAAAGACGTCGTGCCGCAGATTCTTTGCAAAGCCGGCGGAGGCGCGGGCGCAGGTGAAACCGGCTAAGCCCCCGCAGGCGAGCGACAGGAGAGCCAGAGCGGCCAGGATGCCGCCGATCATCCACAGATAGCCGACGTCGACGGCTCTGCCCTTCTTTTGGATCTCATTGATGAGATAGGTGGCGGTCACGTAGGGGATGACCGTCTCGATGATCGATTCACAGACGATAAAGAGCAGCGTCAGCATGGTGGGGCGCTTGTATTCTCTGACGCAGCGGGCGAGGCGTTTGAGCATGGGATTTCTTCTTTCTACGATAGGCGATGGGGCAGCGAAAGCCGGTCGGCCGCGGCGGACCGCGAAAACGGTCGGCTCGGCCGGACGGAAAACGGGCGTAGCAGATATATTAAACGAAAACAATTATATTCTATTTGCACAATGATTGCAAGAATGTTTTGTGAATTTTTGCAGACGGGAGAGCAAAAAGTGTCTGCGTGTATCAAAGCCCGGCGGGGCGGGCATACTGAGCGAAAAACGGAGGCGGAGATGGTCGGCGTCATTTTTAGTATCATCGCGGGGATCGCGATGAGTCTGCAGGGGGTGTTTAATACCCGGCTGAGCGAGAGAGCGGGGCTGTGGGAGACCAATCTGTTGGTACAGGGGGGCGCTTTTTTGCTCTCGGTGCTGGCGTGGGTGATCCTGGCGAACGGTTCGATCGGCGCGATCCGGGAGACCAACCGGCTGTATCTGTGCGGCGGCGTACTGGGGCTGGTGATCACCGTCTCGGTGATGCTGGGCATCAAGGGCCTCTCTCCCGCGGCGTCCATCCCGATCATCCTGGCGGCGCAGTTGATCGCCGCGTGGGCGATCAGTCTCGCGGGTCTCTTTGACACTCCGAAGGTCCCGCTCGACTGGCGGCAGATCGCGGGGGCGGCGGCGATGATCGGCGGGATCCTGCTGATGAACCGCCGCAAATGAAACGCACCCCGGTCGACAACCCGAAAAGAGGCGGGGTTTGTCGGTCGGGGCGCGTTTTTGGATCGGATAAAGTCACTCGGCTGCCTGCGCGATGCGCATCTCTTCGGCCTGGTCGGCCGTGCAGTTGACTTCTTCGGGGTCGTGATAGGTGGGGACGGTCTGCTTGAGCGCCGCTTTGATCTGCGGGGACTCGGACTCGTCCCGGGCGGCCGCGAGAGCGTCCGCGAGGACGCCGAGACGCCGGTCGATCTCCTCGCGTGAGAAGGGGGCGTCGCGCTCGATGAAGATCATCTCGTTGTCCGTCATGGTGAGGTCTTCGGTCTTGATGAGCAGCTCTTCGTAGAGTTTTTCGCCCGGGCGCAGGCCGATCTCGCGGATCTCGATGTCCTTGTAGGGGGTGAGGCCGGAGAGACGGATCATCTGCTCGGCGAGGTCGATGATCTTGACGGGTTTGCCCATATCGAGCACGAACAGTTCGCCCGCCTTGGCCATTGCGCCCGCCTGTATGACGAGCTGGGCGGCCTCGGGGATGGTCATGAAGTAGCGGATGATGCGCTTGTCCGTCAGGGTCAGGGGGCCGCCGGCCGCGATCTGGCGGCGGAACAGCGGGATGACCGAGCCGTTGGACCCCAGCACGTTTCCGAACCGGACGGCGGCAAACACGGTCTGCGAGTCGGTGCGGCACTGTACCACCATCTCGCACATGCGCTTGGAGGCGCCCATGATGTTGGTGGGGTTGACGGCCTTGTCGGTGGAGATGAGAATGAACTTTTCCGCTCCGTATTTTTCGGCCATGTCGGCGGTGTTGAAGGTGCCGAAGACGTTGTTTTTGACGGCTTCGCAGTTGCTGTGTTCCATCAGCGGCACATGTTTGTGCGCGGCGGCGTGGAACACGATCTGCGGGCGATAGACGTCAAAGACGCGCTCGAGACGCTCCCTCTCCCGCACCGAACCGATCTCGATGGCGAGCTCGAGCCTGTCTCCCCAGGTCTGGAGCAGTTCTTGTTGGATGTCGTAGGCGTTGTTTTCGTAGATATCAAAGACGACGAGACGGCGGGGCCGGAGGCGGGCGATCTGCCGGCAGAGTTCGCTGCCGATGGAACCGCCGCCGCCGGTGACGAGAATGGTCTTGTCCCGATAGTAGCCGTCGGAGAGGCCGGGATCGACGTTGACGGTATGGCGGAACAGGAGGTCTTCGATGTTGAATTCGCGCAGTACGCGATGGTCGGAGATCGGCTCGTTTCGGTCGTCGAGGGGAAAGTCATAGAGCTTGACCTTGCAGCCTGTCCGGGTATAGAAGTCGTAGAGGTGCTTGGCGTCGTAGCTGTCGATGTTGGGCAGGGCGATGACGATCTCCTGCACGGGCATGGAACGGATGCGGTCGATGATCGCTTCGTTTTCGGCATAGACGTTGAGTCCGCAGATGCGGGAACCGATCTTTTGGGGGTCGCGGTCGATAAAGCACAGGGGAGTGTAGTGGGAGCGGCGGTTGTAGAGCAGCTCTTCGGCCAACAGCATCCCGATCTGCCCTGCCCCGACGATGGCGACGCCGATCTTGTGGATCTCGCTGTCGGTGCGGCGGATGAGCCGGCGATGATAGCGGATCTGATAGCAAAAACGGGCCCCGAGCGACATCAGAGCGAACAGGGCGATCCATGTGACGGAGTTCCAGACGCCGATCGAGATGCCGAAGAGGCGGGCGAGGATCATCCCGACAAGGCCGGCGCAGGCGTCGGAGATGATCAGACTGACGTAGGCGCGGGCGTTGGCGTAGCGCCAGACGTTGCTGTATACGCGGAACAGGAGTCGTACGGAGATGAGCAGGAACGTGTAGAGCAAAAGCGACCAGAGATGGTCGGATAAGGAAACGGAGGTATCATACAGCCGATAGGCGAGACGAAGGGCGGCGAACAAGAACACGAAAAAGCCGACGTCGATCAGCACCAACAGGTGAGAGCGGTTGAAAAACGGTCTTTTATACTCGTCGGCAGGATGAGAGGATCCGGAAGTCGGATGATCCATGTCCATATACCTTTCTGAAAATGACGATATAGCACCGCACGGATCGGACGGGGCCGGCGGCAGAAGTCGCGGCGGTGTACCTGCGCTTGTGCGCAGAGATATACAGATATCATTATACCCGAAAAACGAAAAATGTCAAGACCCGCGAATACCCCCGGCTCCGCCGCCTCGGGGACGGGAGCGGAAAACGGGACAAAAAACGGCGCGGCTCTTTTTTCGACCGAAAAACCGACGGCGGTGATGGTAGGATGATGCCGTCGACGGCGGCGCCGGCGAAAACGCCGCGCCGCGGAAAGGGATGGGTCATGAGGATACATATCACAAAAGAAAACGAAAGCGTCTGGGACGTCGCGCGCGCGACGGGTACGCCGGCCGAGCGCATCATCGGGCTCAACGGACTGACTCATCCGTATGCTCTGTGCGAAGGGCAGGCGCTCATCCTTCCGCCGCCCACCGACGTCCGGCGGGCGATGGGGGGAGAGGGGGCGGCGGACTTTGCCCGATCGTGGGGCGTCTCGATCCGCCGGCTGCTGCGCGCGAACCCTGAGTTGGCCCGATACGGCGAGGTCCGGCCGGGACAGCTGGTGGTCCGGCCGCCGTCGGCCGGCGCCTTCGGCTCTCTGATCCTGGGGGGATGGATCGAGGAGGACGAATGGGAAAGGGCAAGAGAGATCCTGCCCTTTTTGACGGTGGCGGCCGTCCCGTGCCGCACGGACGGAGGGGTGATGGCCCCGTCGCCCGTGTCGGTGCGGATGACGAGCACGGAGGCGCAGATCTGCCCTCCTCTCCTGGCCCGTATACGGCTGAGCGAGTATCTGTCGCTCAGCGACCGGCGGCTGCCGCCCGCCTTTGGCGGCGGGCTATGCCTGGTCTGCGACGGCGTGCCGATCGCAGACCTCCTGAGCGAGGCGGGCAGGATCAAACGCGGGATCGGGGCGGAGCGTATGCTGTGCGTGATGCTGCAGGAGGCGACGTATCTGTCCGAGCAGGCGTCGGTCGAGAGTCTGTCGGGCGCGTGCGACTGTCTGTGGGTGATAGCGAAGCCGGATCGCCCGATGATCGAGCGCGCGACGATGCTCCGCCATAGCGGCGGGTATCGGGACAGCGCCCTGTGTCCGCAGCTCCCCGACACGGGGTGGGAGCAGGTCGTTTCGCCCGACGGCGGAAGAGAGGTGCGCCGTTTTTTGCTCTCTGAGGCCTACGAGCCCGCCCGAAAAAGAAAAATCCCGGTCTCCCGGGACGGGGAGACCGGTGCGGCCGGCTATGTGTATCGCACCAAGGCGGGGCGGCACGCGGAGATGCGCCGCCGCTCCTTTGACGACCCGCTGTCGCTGCGGCAGGCGCTGTGCGAGGTCAACCGCCGGCGATTCTATGGCCTGTTTTGCCGTGCGGCCGCGCTGCCGCTCTGGGCGGCGGTCGAAACGTCGCTGTGCTGGGAGATCTGCGAGACGTTCTGCCCTGTTACGACGCCGTAAGAAAGAAGCGCCGGGCGTTGTCGGCCGTGAGGGCGGCCGTCTCCTCCTCGCTCTTGCCGAGGCAGGCGGCGAGGGCCGCGTTGGTGTGGGCGAGCAGGCCCGAGTGGTTGAGCTCTCCGCGGTGAGGGGTGGGCGCGAGGTAGGGGGCGTCGGTCTCGATGAGCAGTACCTCCGGCGGCAGGGAGGCGGCGCATTCGACGGTCTTGCGCGCTCCTTTGAAGGTGATGGTACCGGAAAAGGAGACCATGTAGCCGCGGCGGACAAACTCGCGCGCCATCTCGGCGGAGCAGCTGCAGCTGTGCAGCACGCCCCGCACGGTAGGATAGGCGGAGACGACCGCGAGCACGTCGGCGTGCGCTTCTCTGTCGTGGATGACGACCGGGACGTCCAACTCCCGCGCCAGCTGCATCTGCGCGTGGAAATAGGCGAGCTGCCGTTCTTTGTCGGTGTCGGGGTAGTGATAGTCCAGCCCGATCTCGCCCAGAGCGACCGCGCGGGACGCGGGGTCGAGCAGCCGTGCGCGCAGACCGTCCATCCACGGATCGGGGTCGGCGGTCAGGGGGCGGGTGTCGGTGGGATGGATGCCGAGGGCGGTATACATGTGCGGGTAGCGTCGCGCCTGCGCGATGGCGGCGTCGTAGTTGTCGGGCGAGGTGGCGATGTTGATGATCCCGCACACGTTTTCTGAAAAGAGGCGCTCGAGCAAGGCGTCTGCCCCGCCCGGACATTCGTCGCCCGAAAACCGCTCGTCATAGTAGTGGGCGTGGGTGTCAAAATACGTCATCAGCGGATCCGCTCTCCCGGCTGCACCGACGGGTCGAGGAAGACGACGCGGACCTGCTCTTCGCCGGACGCAAGGAGCATGCCGCGGCTCTCGACGCCGCAGAGGGTCGCGGGCGCAAGGTTGGCGACCACGACGACCGTCTTTCCCACCAGGTCTTCGGGCTCATAGAAGCGGGCGATGCCCGACACGATCTGACGCTGCTCGTCTCCGAGGTCGACGATGAGACGGAGGAGTTTTTTGGCTTTCGGGATCTTTTCGGCCGATAGGACGCGGGCGGCGCGGAGCTCGACCCTGAAGAAGTCGTCGATATGGATCTGCGCCTCGTGTGCGACGGGTTCTTTTTCTTTTTCCTCCGACGGGGCGGGGGCTCGTTTTTGTTTTTGGGCTTCGATCATGGCGGCAAATTCCTTTTCTTCAAGGCGGGCGAAGAGCGCCCCGCCCTCACCGAGGGAAACGCCGCTCTCCAGCGCGCCGAAAGCGGCGAGGGTGTCGTAGCCGACGGCGGACGTGCCGAGCCGCCGGAAGATGGCGTCGCAGGTGGCGGGCATGACGGACGAGAGCAGCACCGCGCCGATGCGCACCGACTCCAGCAGGTTGTAGAGCACGGCGCCGAGGCGGTCATGCCGGGCGGCGTCTTTGGCGAGCAGCCAGGGAGTGGTCTCGTCGATATACTTGTTGGCGCGGCGCAAAAAGCCGAACACGTCCGCGCAAGCGTCGGCGAGACGGTAGGCGTCCATGTCGCGCATGAAAGCGTCGATCGCCTCGCGCGCGGCGGCTTTCAGTTCCGCGTCGGTGCCCTCCTCAGGGCCGGCGGACGGTATGACGCCTCCGAAGTATTTGAGGGTCATGGCGTGGGTGCGGCTGACGAGGTTTCCGAGGTTGTTGGCGAGGTCGGTGTTGTAGCGCAGCATGACGTTGTCGTAGGTGATGCTGCCGTCGTTTCCGTACGGCATTTCGGAGAGCGCGTAGTAGCGCACGCCGTCGGCGCCGATCAGGTCGGCCAGATCGTCGGAGTAGATGACGTTTCCTCTCGACTTGGACATCTTGTCCTCCCCGGCGATGAACCACGGGTGGGCAAAGACTTTTTTTGGCAGAGGGAGGCCGAGGGCCATGAGAAAGATGGGCCAGTAGATGGTGTGGAAACGCAGGATGTCCTTTCCGATAAAGTGGACGTCGGCCGGCCAGAGGCGGCGGAAGGTCTCGCTCTGCTCCTCATAGGACCTGTCGGGGTCGTAGCCGATGGCGGAGATATAGTTGGTGAGTGCGTCCAGCCACACGTAGACGACGTGCCGGGGGTCGCTCTCGACCGGGATGCCCCAGGAAAAGGAGGTGCGGGAGACGCACAGGTCCTGCAGGCCGGGGCGCAGAAAGTTGCTCAGCATCTCGTTGCGGCGCGAGACCGGCTCGATGAAATCCGGGTGGTCTTCGATATACCGGATGAGGCGGTCGGCGTAGGCGGACATACGGAAGAAGTAGGCCTCTTCGGTGGCGCGCACGACGGGGCGGCCGCAGTCGGGGCACTTTCCGTCCTTGATCTGGCTGTCGGTAAAGAAGGATTCGTCGGGGGTGCAGTACCAGCCCTCGTAGCGTCCCTTGTAGATATCGCCCTGACGCAGGAAGCGCTCGAAGATCCGGCGGACGACCCGCTCGTGATCCTCGTCGGTGGTGCGGATGAAGCGGGACTCGGTGGTGTTCATGCGGCGCCACAGGCCCTTGATCTCTTCCGCGACGCCGTCGACGTAGGCCTTGGGCGATACGCCGGCTTCGCGCGCGTAGCCCTCGATCTTTTGGCCGTGTTCGTCGGTGCCGGTCAGAAAATAGACGTCGTCGCCGGCTTTTCGGCGGTGACGGGCGACCGCGTCCGCCAGGATGACCTCGTAGGTGTTTCCGAAATGGGGTTTGCGGGACGCGTACATGATGGCGGTGGTGAGATAGAAAGCGCGGCGGGCGGACGGGGCGCCGGCGTTTTCTTGTTTTTGATCTGTCATGGTGACCTCCGGTCATGGTGATGGGGCGTCGCGCGGCGCGGGGCGGGGCGAGGCGCTCATTAACTTGATGATTATACCATATCTTTTGCGCGAATGCAAGAGAACGCGGGGCAAAAAGGAAGTTCCCGGACTCTCGTTTCGCCTTTTTTGGGGCGGCGCGGGGCGGGGCGTTCTTCGGCCCGGGCGGAACAGGGCGAGAGCGAGCGGGGCCGATGCGGACGGGCGGGCAAAACGTGTGGTTGACATGCTAAAAAAATAATGCTATAATAATCTGTCAAAATATTGCGAAATGACTGTCCGGACGGTGGGTCGGCGCGAAAACACGGCCGCGCCGGCGTGGCGGGAGAAGGAGGCTCAGATGCGCTGCTTTGACGATCTCGTGGGCAACGACGATGTGAGAGCCCGCCTCGGACGAGCGATCCTCGACCGTCGCCTCCCGCACGCGCTGATCATCGAAGGCGAGGCGGGGACGGGCAAGCGGACGCTGGCCCTCTCGATCGCCGCGGCGCTGCTCTGCACCGACGCGGAAAAGGCGGGGGCCCTCCCCTGCGGAAAATGCCGCGCCTGCCGCCGGGTGCTCGCCGGTCAGGACCCGGACGTCGTCCGGCTGAGCCGGGACGGCGCGAGCATCGGCGTGGACGCCGTGCGCGCGATGCGGCGGGATATGTATCTCTCCGCGACGGAAGCCGACCGGAAGATCTATATCATCGACGAAGCGCACACCATGACCCCGCAGGCGCAGAACAGCCTGCTCAAAGTGCTGGAAGAACCGCCGACGGCTCTCACCGTGATGCTGCTCACCGAACGGCGGGAAGCCCTGCTCTCAACGGTGCTGAGCCGCGCGCAGACGGTGCGTATGTCGCTCCTCACGCACGAAGAGATGGAGAGACTGGCCGACAAGCGGCCGTCGCTCGACGTGATCCGGCGTTCGCGGCCGGACGCGTGGCGGGAGATGCTGCTCGCGTCGGGCGGCAACGCGGGAAAGCTGGCGGAGCTGGCCGACGGGAGCAAGGCCGACGGCTCGGCCCACATGCGCGAGTGTGTGCGCACGATCCTCGTCACCGCGGCGCAGAAGCGCGGATACGCCTCCCTCTCGGAGCAGGTGCAGCGCATGGGGACGAAACGGCAACAGGCGGCGGATCACCTGTCGCTGCTCTACGACGGGCTGCGCGATCTGGCGCTCATCATCCGCGACGAGGAGATCGAAATGATCTTTTGGCTCGATCGGGAGGAAGCGCGGGCGGTGTCGCATCGTCTGGGAGAGGCCCGGATCGCCGCGATGTGCCGTGCGGTGGCGGACGCGCGCGAGGCGCTCTCAAAAAACGCG
>JAGDBW010000088.1 GCA_017958845.1 Clostridia bacterium
GAGGGGCGGGATCCCGTCGAGCGCATCTGGGTCGGCCGCAGCGCCGCCGACGCCCCCGACGTAGACGGAAAGGTCTTTTTCCGCTCCCGCCGCCGCCGCGAGCCGGGCGAGTTCGTCACCGTGCGCATCACCGACGCGCTGGATTACGATCTGATCGGTCAGGCCGTCGGCGACTGACCCTCCCCGCGCCGCCGAAACGCCCGCCCGAAACGCGTCAAAGTCTCCCAAAACCCGCAAATAGGCAAAAAACCCCCCGACCCATCATCGCCGAAAGGACACCGCCATGTCAAAATCAAACAAGATCCTCAACGTCCCCAACACCCTCTCCCTTTTGCGGATGGTGCTGGTCCCCGTCTTTGCGGCCGCCATCCTCTACCTGCCGCGGCTCACTTCGTCCCTGTGGGTGTCCTGCCTCGTGCCCGCCGCCCTGTTCGGCCTGACGTCGCTGACCGACATGCTGGACGGACAGATCGCCCGCAAATATGACCTCATCACCGATTTCGGAAAGTTCCTCGACCCCCTGGCCGACAAGTTCATGGTCTTCGGCGCCCTCGTCTGCATCCTGATCTCCCCCCTCTACGCCGGCATCCGCCCGGTGTTCGTGTGGGTGACGCTGATCGTCATGCTGCGCGAGCTCGGCGTGACCTCCATGCGGCTGGTCGTGGCGTCGCGCAAGGTGGTCGTGGCCGCCTCCTTTTTCGGAAAGGCCAAGACCTGCACCCAGATCGCCGGCATCCTCCTCATCCTCTGCGAGCCGCTGTTCGGCGACTTCGGCGCGACCCACGTCCTCGCCTACGTGATGATGGCCGCCATGCTCGTCACCACGGTCGGCTCGGGCGTCGACTACCTGCGCACCTACTGGCCCTACCTGTCGGGCAGAGCGGACCGGGCCGAAACAGCCGAACAAGCGGCGGCGCAGGACCCCGCGGGGGACGACCGGAGCTGACCCCGCTCCCTCGCACGCGCGCCCGCCCGAAAAAGAAAATTAAAACAAAAAATCTCTTTACAAACGCAAAATCCTGTGTTATAATGACTTCCGCACGGACCGAGATCGCCCGTGCCGCCCGCACCCCGGTCACCGGAACAAAGGGCCTTCCGGCCGTTTCACCCGCCGACGACTGAGATGAGGGGAGAGACGCGGCACAGCCGCAGAAAGGTGAAAAAAGAATGGACAAGGAACTGAAAGCCCAGATCATCGCGGACAACCGCCAGGGCGAAAACGACACCGGCTCGCCGGAAGTGCAGATCGCGATCCTGACCGCCCGCATCAACCAGCTGACCGAGCACATGAAGAAGAATCCCAAGGATCATCATTCTCAGCGCGGTCTGCTCAAGATGGTCGGCCACAGAAAGAACCTTCTCAGCTACCTGGCCGACAAGGATATCGAGAGATATCGCGCCATCGTCAAAAAACTCGGCTTGCGTAAATGAGGCAAAACGGGGGCGGTTTTTCCGTTCCCGTTTTCTCCTGTCCGAAAAGCAAAAAAACCGATCCTGCCATGCGGCGCGACGGGCATTACAGGAGGGCACGAGAGACCGTGCTCGCGCCCCGCTGTAATGTTTGTCCTCCGCATGAGGAAATAAACAACAAAAAACGGAGGAAAAACCCATGTCCGACATCCGCGTCGCCGCCGAAAAACAATTTGACGGCTACAAAGTGTTCCAGACCACCTACGCCGGCCGACCCCTCGTGGTCGAAGTCGGCAAACTCGCCGGGCTGGCCAACGGCTCGTGCCTGGTCCGCTACGGCGACACCTGCATCCTGGCCTGCGCCACCGCGTCGGCCGCGCCCCGCGAGGGCATCGACTTTCTGCCCCTGTCCGTCGACTACAACGAAAAGATGTACGCCGCCGGCAAGATCCCGGGCGGGTATCTCAAACGCGAAGGCAAACCGTCCGAAAAAGCCATCCTGACCGCCCGCGTGATCGACCGCCCCGTGCGTCCCCTGTTCCCCAAAGACCTGCGCAACGACGTCGCCCTGACGCTCGAAGTGATGTGCGTCGACCCCGACTGCAGCCCCGAGATCACCGCCATGCTCGGCGCCTCCATCGCCCTCTCCATCTCCGACATCCCGTGGAACGGCCCCATCGGCGGCGCGTTCATGGGTCTGGTCGACGGTGAGATCGTCGTCAACCCCACGGCCGAACAGCGCGAGCGCAGCACCCTGGAGCTGACCGTCGCCGCCAGTGAACAAAAGGTCGTCATGATCGAAGCCGGCGCCAAAGAAGTCTCCGACGATGATATGTTCGCCGCCATCATGCGTGCGCACGAAGTCATCCGCGAGCTGCTGGTCTTCATCCGCTCCATCATCGCCGAAGTCGGCAAACCCAAATTTGCCTATCCCTCGGGTGAACTGGATCACGACATGTTCGACGAGATCTTCGCCTTCTGCGAAAAGGACGTCATGTTCGCCCTCGACACCGACGACAAGAACGTGCGCGACGAGCGCATGCAGCCCATCATCGAGAACATTTCCGCCACCTTCGGCGAAAAGTATCCCGACCTCCCCATCCAGCTGCCCGAATTGATCTACAAGATCCAGAAGAAGATCGTCCGCCGCTGGCTCATCGAGGACAAAAAGCGCGTCGACGGCCGCCGCATGGACGAGATCCGTCCTCTGGCCGCCGAAGTCGGCGTCCTGCCGCGCACCCACGGCACGGGTCTGTTTACCCGCGGTCAGACCCAGGTGCTGACCGTCGCCACCCTCGGCCCCATCAGCGACGCCCAGCGGCTCGACGGCATCGACAGCGAGGACTCCAAGCGCTACATGCACCACTACAACATGCCCGGCTACTCGGTCGGAGAGGCCAAAGCCGCGCGTTCCCCCGGCCGTCGTGAGATCGGCCACGGCGCGCTCGCCGAGCGGTCGCTGATCCCGGTCCTGCCGTCGGTCGAGGAGTTCCCCTACGCCATCCGCCTCGTCTCCGAGGTCGTGTCTTCCAACGGCTCCACCTCCCAGGCCTCCGTCTGCGGCTCCACGCTGGCGCTGATGGACGCGGGCGTACCGATCAAAGCCCCCGTCGCCGGCATCACCTGCGGGCTCATCACCGAGGACGACGGCTCCTGGACCACCATGATCGACATCCAGGGGCTCGAGGACTTCTACGGCGACATGGACTTCAAGGTCGCCGGCACCCACAAGGGAATCACCTCCATCCAGATGGACCTCAAGATCGACGGTCTGACCCCCGAGATCATCCGCGCGGCGCTCGACACCACCCACAAAGGCCGCGACTATATCATCGACCAGGTGATCCTCAAGGCCATCCCCGCCCCGCGTCCGGAGGTCTCCGAATACGCGCCCAAGATGGTCAGCATCCGCATCAACCCCGACAAGATCCGTGAGGTCATCGGCTCAGGCGGAAAGGTGATCCAGAAGATCGTCGCCGACACCGGCGCCAAGATCGACATCGAGGACGACTGCTCCGTGTTAATCTCGGCCGTCTCCGCCGAGAGCATCGCCCGCGCCCGCGCCATCATCGAGGCCATCGTCTTTGAGCCGGGGGTGGGCGAGATCTACGAGGGCACCGTCACCCGCATCAGCCCGATCGGCGCCTTCGTCGAGTACGCCCCCGGCAAGGAGGGCATGGTCCACATCTCCAAATTGCAGGACAAGCGCACCGAAAAGGTGGAGGACGTCGTCGCCGTCGGCGATACCGTCCGCGTCAAGTACCTCGGCACCGACGAAAAAGGCCGCATGAACCTGTCCATGAGAGACGCAAAATAAAAAAAGAAAAAGCGGAGCGGCAGGATTGCCGCTTTGCTTTTGGGAGAGAGACATGATCGAACGCAAACAACCGCGCACCGCCCGCGTCGGCGTCTTCGCCGTCGCGCACGCGACCTACTGGGCGCAGTTCCCGGGCCTCTACGACAACATCATGGGCTACCACGCCACCCTGTGCGACAAGGTCAGAGCCAACGGCGTCGAAGTCGTCGACTTCGGCATGATTGACAGCAACGCAAAGGCCTTTGACGCCCTCCCGGCCATCCGGGCGGCCGGCGTGGACCTCTTGTTCTGCAACATGGTCACCTACGCCACCTCCTCGGTCTTTGCCCCCATCATCCGCGACGCCGGCGTTCCGATGATCCTGGTCGCCCTCCAGCCGCGCTACGCGCTGGACTACACCCGCGCCAGCACCTTCATGCAGCTCGAAAACGACAACATCTGCTCCGTTCCCGAGTTCGTCGGAGTCGCCAACCGGCTGGGACGCAGGATCTACGACGTCGTCATCGGCACGCTCACCGACGACCCCGCCGCCGACGCGGAACTGCGCGAGTGGTGCGACATCGCCTGCGTGCTCCGGTCGCTTCGCGGCGCGCGCATGGGTCTGATGGGACACGTGCTCGAGGCCATGTACGACATGCACGCCGACCCCACGGCCGTCTCGGCCGCCTTCGGCGTCCACGTGCCGCTCTTGGAGATCGAGGACGCGGTGCGCCTCCACGACGCCGTCACCGAGGAGGAGATCGAGGCCAAGTCCGCCTTGATCCTCCGCGAGTTCGACACCCCCGATCCCGGCTCCGACCCTGTCGCGGTCAGACTGACCGCCCCCGACCTGCGCCAGGCCGCCCGCACCGCCTGCGCGCTGGACAAACTGGTCGAGGCGTATGATCTGACCGGCCTCGCCTACTACTACGAGGGCTCGCCCGACACCCCGCAGCGCACGGTCGCGACCTCCTTCATCGTCGGAAACTCGATCCTCAACGCCCAGGGCATCCCCATGTGCGGCGAGTATGACATCAAGACCTGTATCGCCATGCTCATCATGGACCGCCTCGACATCGGCGGCTCCTTCGCCGAGTTCCACCCCTTTGATTTCAAGGAAGACTTCATCCTCGTCGGCCACGACGGCCCGCACCACCTCCGCATCGCGGAGGGCAAGCCCGTGCTCCGCTCGCTGACCAAATACCACGGCAAACCCGGCGCCGGCGCCTCGGTGGAGTTCAAGATCAAAGAAGGCCCGATCACCATGCTCGGCATAACCCAGAAAGCCGACGGCCGCTTCAAGTTCGTCATCGGCGAGGGCGAGTCCAAAAAAGGCCCCATCCCCCCGACCGGCAACACCAACACCCGCGGCTTCTTTGCCCCGACCACCCGTGAGTTCGTCAAACGGTGGGTCATGGAAGGCCCCACCCACCACTACGCCCTCGGCGTCGGCCACCATGCCGAAACCATCAAAAAGATCGCCGACGTCCTCGGCATCGAGGCGGTCATCGTCCGCTGACCGCCCCACCCTGTCAACATAGTGCCTTGCTCCGCAAGGCCCATTGCGCCGTGCCACCGCAAGGCGCTTTTCTTTTTTCTCTGTCCCGCCTCC
>JAGDBW010000089.1 GCA_017958845.1 Clostridia bacterium
GGTGGGAAATGGTGACGCCGCCGGTCTTCTTGGAGTCGTACTGGAAGTACGCCTGGATGTATTTATCGGTATGGTCGCCGATGATCTTGATGGAGTTCTTGTTGGCGCCCACGGTGCCGTCGCCGCCCAGACCCCAGAACTTGCAGGAGATGGTGCCCTTCGCGGAGGTGTCGGGCGCGGCCTTTTCCTTCAGGGAGTGGCCGGTCACGTCGTCCACGATGCCGATGGTGAAGTTGGCTTTGGGATGTTCGAGCGCCAGATTCTCATAGACGGCAAAGAGACTGGCCGGGGTGGTGTCCTTGGAGCCCAGACCGTAACGGCCGCCCACGACGGGGATGGCTCGTCCGGTATTGTTCAGCGCCGCCACGACGTCGAGGTACAGCGGCTCGCCCAGCGCGCCCGGTTCTTTGGTGCGGTCGAGCACGGCGATCTTCTTGACCGACGCGGGGATGGCTTCGGACAGCCGCTCGGCCACAAACGGGCGGTACAGACGCACCTTGACCAGGCCGACCTTTTCGCCTTTGGCGTTGAGGCAGTCGATGACTTCTTCCGCGACGTCGCAGACCGAGCCCATCGCGATGATCACGCGGTCGGCGTCCGGCGCGCCGTAGTAGTTAAAGAGCTTGTAGTCGGTGCCGAGTTTTTCGTTGACCTTGCCCATATATGCCTCGACGACGGCGGGGAGGGCTTCG
Organism: Clostridia bacterium; assembly: GCA_017958845.1. Taxonomy (GTDB): domain Bacteria; phylum Bacillota; class Clostridia; order Oscillospirales; family CAG-272; genus UBA1740. Next base: position 693 of record JAGDBW010000089.1, read on the forward strand.
TAGTAGGCGTTGCAGGCCTCTCTGTGCTGGAAGAAGATGTCGCCGTTTTCGTTGGAGCCGCGGAGAACGGGGAACTCGGGGTTGAGAGCGCGGCGGCGGAACGCCTCGACGGCGTCCATATCGACCATCTCCTTGAGGTCCTCATAGTCCCAGACGGAGATCTTCTGCACTTCGTGCGAGGTGCGGAAGCCGTCAAAGAAGTTGATAAACGGCACGCGGCCACCGATGGCGGCGAGATGCGCGACGGCGCCCAGGTCCATGATCTCCTGCTGGTTGTTCTCGCACAGCATGGCAAAGCCGGTCTGCCGGCAGGCGTAGATGTCCGAATGATCGCCGAAGATGTTGAGCGCGTGGGTGGCGACGCAGCGGGCCGAGACGTGGATCACGCACGGCAGCAGCTCGCCCGCGATCTTGTACATGTTGGGGATCATCAAGAGCAGGCCCTGCGAGGCGGTGTAGGTCGTGGTGAGCGCGCCCGCTCCGAGCGAGCCGTGCACGGTACCGGCGGCGCCGGCCTCGGACTGCATCTCCATCACCTTGACGGTGTCGCCAAAGATGTTTTTGCGTCCTTCGGCGGACGACCAGGTGTCGGTCACCTCGGCCATCGGGCTGGAAGGGGTAATGGGGTAGATGGCGGCCACTTCGGTAAACGCGTACGATACGTGCGCGGCCGCGGTGTTGCCGTCAATAGAAAGTTTCTTTCTTTCTACCATGGTGGTTCCTCCGTTGTATCTGTTATTTTTGAAAACCCTGTTTCAACCCCTCTATTATAGCATTGCTTTATTTTATTGTAAAGACGGATACCGATAAAAAAGCGTCAAAAAGTGATTTTTTGCTCCGCTCCGCTTTCTTTTGTCGGTCGTCCGTTTCTTCGCTCCCGGCCGCGCCGCTCTCCCGCTCCCTACTGCCGCCGCGCCCCTCTCCCGCCGCTCTCTCTGAATGCCGGCCGCGCCGTTGACAAGCCGCCGGGGGTTGTGGTATGATACGGCATAGAGAAAAAAACCGCCGCCGGCCCCGTCCGCGCGGCACACGACCGCGGCCGGCCGCCCGGCGCGGCAAAGATAAAAAAAGAGGTCTCCGCCATGCTCGATCAACAACAAGTCGTTTTGTCCGCCGTCCAGCCGTCCGGCAACCTGACGGTCGGCAACTCTCTCGGCGCCATCAAGAACTTTTCGGCCTTTCCGGACGCGAGGCGCTTTTTCTGCGTGGCGGATCTGCACGCGGTGACGGTGCGGCAGGTCCCGGCCGACCTGCGCCGCCGCACCTACGAGACGCTGGCGCTGTATCTCGCCTGCGGGCTGGACCCGTCGGCCTGCGTGCTGTTTGTCCAGTCGCAGGTGCCGGCGCACGCGGAGCTGGCGTGGCTGCTCGGCTGTCACACCATGTTCGGCGAGCTGTCCCGCATGACCCAGTTTAAGGACAAGTCCCAAAAGCACGCCGACAACATCAACGCCGGTCTGTTTACCTACCCCGTGCTGATGGCGGCGGATATCCTGCTCTACCAGACCGACCTCGTGCCGGTCGGCGCGGATCAAAAACAGCACCTCGAGCTGGCGCGCAACATCGCCCAGCGCTTCAACGGCGTGTTCGGCGACACCCTGACCGTGCCCGAGGGCTATATCCCCCCGACGGGACGCAAGATCATGTCGCTCTCCGACCCGACCGCCAAGATGTCCAAGTCCGACCCCAACCCCAACGCCTCGCTCTTTATCCTCGACGAGCCGGACGTGATCCTGCGCAAGTGCAAGCGCGCCGTCACCGACAGCGGCAACGAGATCCGCCGCGGCGAGGGCAAAGAGGGGATCGAAAACCTGATGACCATCTACGAGTGCTGCACCGGACAGAGCGACGAGGAGGTGGCCGCCCTGTTCGACGGCCGCGGCTACGGCGTCTTTAAGGAGGCGGTCGGCGAGACCGTCGCCGAGCATCTGCGCCCGGTGCGCGAGGCGTTCCACCGCTATATGGGCGACCGCGCCTACCTCGACGAGTGCATGAAAAAAGGCGCCGAAGAGGCCGCCTACTATGCCCGCAAGACCCTGTCCAAAGTCAAACGAAAAATGGGCTTTGTCGGCTAAACCCCCCGCCCCCGTCCCGCCTTTCGGCGACCGACCGCCCCCAAAAAGCGAAACGCGCCGGGTGCGACCACCCCCGCGGACAAAGAAAAGCGAGAGCAGACGCTCTCGCTTTTTTGTCGCTATGCCGTCGGGCCGCCGCGCTCACTCGCGCAAGAGGCCGGTCTTCCAGTCGACGTAGGGGTAGCGGCCGGTCAGGTAGACGAGCCAGCGCTCCGGTTCAATACCATAATCATTTCCGCGACTGCCAAAGGCAATCAGCACCCGCGCCTCGTCGGACCAGGCAAACATGGTGTAACGGTAGGGAAAAATATCTTTTTCACCGCCGTCTTTTTTCGCGTAGCCCTCGATCTCGCGGAAGGTGATGCCGCCCAGCGTGGTATCGTCGCTGTCCGCGAGCGTCATGTGGGAGAGATAGTACGCTTTGGCGGCCTCGTAGGTCTCCTCGTCGGCGTAGTGGAAC
>JAGDBW010000090.1 GCA_017958845.1 Clostridia bacterium
CCGGCGTCCGCGGCGCGGCGGGCGGCGTCGGCGAGGGCGCGTCCGTTGGCGGCGGGGTCGGCGACCTTGATGAGGGGGGAAGAAGCGGCGACTTTGACAAATCCGTCTTTCATATCTTTTCCTTTTTTTGCGATCGCGCGGATCGCGTCTGTGGTCGTTTGGCGCGGCGGGTCCGCCGCGCGGATCGCGGCCCGGCCGGCGGGAGAGGGGTCTCGCGGCAGAGCGGGGGAGCGATTTTTTCTCCCGTCTATTCTATCACATCGTTTTTGAAGATGTCAAGCACACGCCCGCCCGCCGGCACGCGCGGCAGAGCGCCCGCGCGGGAGAGCGCACAGACCGAAAAAAAGGAGAGCCCCCCTGCCGCGCCTCCGTCGGCGGCCCCGTCCGCGCCCCCGCCCGAAAAAAACGAAAAAAGCGCTTGTTTTTCCGCTTTGATTTTGCGCCCAAAAGGTTGCATTCCGACCCAAACCGTGCTACAATGGAGGACGAAACAGACAGGTCCCTGCGGGACCGGAAAAGAGCGAGAATGAGCAACACGGTTTCTCTGCGGCGCCTGACGCGCCGGGAACTGACGGAACACGGCCGAAAGATCACACAGGCGCTCCTCTCCGACGAGGCCTACCGCGCCGCCGCCGAGCGGGCGCGCGCCATCGGGGTGGAGACGGTGGTCTCCATCCGCGAGACCTTTACCGACGCCAAGCGCGACGTCTTCCGACTGCCCGAGGACGACGAGATCCCCTTTGGGTACGCGGCGGAGCTGCGGGTGGATCTGTGCCGGGACGGGCGGATCCTCTTTGTGCGCGACGAGTCCGGAGCGCCCAACCAGATGACCTGCGCCTACACCGTGATCTACACCCCCGAGACCCTGATCGGAAAAAAGCTGACCTTTCTCGAATTTGACGAGATCGACGGCGGCGAGTGCATCGCCGACTACATCGAGGACTATCTGGACCTGATCGAAGAGGACCACGGCGGGATGGCCTCCGTCCTCTATGCCGAAAACGCCTGCCCCGACGTCCCCGCCCGCGAGCCGGAGGTCATCTTTGACCCCGTCCGCCTGACGGGAGAAGACGTGGTGGAGTTTCAGGCCGGTCCGTTTTCCGGTTCGTACCTGGTCGAGGGGTCGGCCTTTGTCCCCTGTGACGTATTCCGCCCCCTGACGCTGATCCTCGAGAGCGCCCGCTTCGGCACCGTGTGCGACCACGGCGTGACGGCCTTTCGGCGCGACGAGTGGGAGGCGTTCGCCGCCCGCCTGCGTCAGGCCGTTGAGTTGGTGCGGCGCGCGCCCTGCTTTTCGGAGGTGCTGAGCGGTCTGGAGCTCTATGCGCTCGACCCGACCGACAAAGAAGAAAAGTGGCTGGACGCCGTCACCTGCCGCCGGCCGGAGCAGTTCTGCCGCATGGCAGAAGATCTGCTGCGCTGGGCCGACGAAGCCCTCACCCGACAAAACGACCCGGCCGGCGCCGTGATCTCGGCGCTCTGGCCGTGAGAGGAGGCCCCCATGCCCTACGTCCGTCTGAGTACCGATCGCCCCGTCGGCCCGTCCGAGGCCGCCCGCCTGCGCCGTGAGCTGGGCGAGGCGATCACGACCTTTTCCGGCAAGAGCGAGCGCTGGCTGATGACCGAGCTGTGCGGAGGATGCGTGATGTCCATGGCCGGCTCGGACGAGCCCTGCGCCATGCTCTCGGTGTCGCTCTTCGGCGAGCCGAGCGAACAAGAATGCCGCGCCTTTACCGCCCGCGTCACCCCCGTGTTGTGTGAGATCCTCGGTCTCTCGCCCGCGCGCGTCTACGTCGCCTACGGGCACACCGGGCAGTGGGGATGGAACGGCGACAACTTTTGAGTACCCTGTTTGAGCGCAAAAGCAGGGGGTTTTGACCTTATTTTTCTCTTTTGACCGATTTGCGCCCCGCACGTCCGGCATGAGCGTCTCGCTTTTTTCGGGAGCGAGCCGCGCGCCGTCGGCGGGCGCGCTTTACTTTTTTGTCGTTTTTGTCGGGGGCGACCCGCCCCCCGGCGCGGGGCCGCGCCCGCGTCCGCCCTCGGCTCCGCGTCCGCACGCGACCGCAGACCGCATGTAACCAAAAGTGTGCGTCCGACCCGCCTTCACGTCCGCACGCGATCCGGCCCGCACGCGATCCACGTCACCAAAAGTTTGCGTCCCGGCCGGGCGCGGCCCGCTCCTTTGCATAGCGAAAAGGCAAAACGCAAAAAAGCAAAACGCCCATCCCTCTTTCTTTCCGTTTTTTATTCTGAGCCATCCTCCAAAAGGAAAGGATATCTCCATGCTTTCTCTTCGGCACATCACCAAAGTCTACGATGCCGGCGGCGACCGCGTCACGGCGCTCTCGGACGTGAGCGTGTTCTTTCGGCCGCACGAGTTTGTGTCGGTCCTCGGCCCCTCCGGCTGCGGAAAGACGACGCTGCTCAACCTTATCGGGGGCCTCGACCGCTACACCGACGGCGAGATGTCGGTGGACGGCGTGTCCACCCGCGACTACCGCGACCGCGACTGGGACGCCTACCGCAATCACCGCATCGGCTTTGTCTTTCAGAGCTATCAGCTCATCCCGCACCAGACGGTACTGGCCAACGTCGAGCTGGCCCTGACCCTCTCGGGCGTGCCCCGTGACGAGCGTCGGCGCCGCGCGGCCGACGTGCTGGAAAAGGTGGGGCTGGGCGACCAGCTCAAAAAACGGCCCGGGCAGATGTCCGGCGGACAGATGCAGCGCGTGGCCATCGCCCGCGCGCTGGTCAACGACCCGGAGATCCTGCTGGCGGACGAGCCGACCGGCGCTCTGGACACCAAGACCAGCGAGCAGATCATGGACCTGCTCAAGGAGGTCTCCCGCGACCGCCTGGTCATCATGGTCACCCACAACCCGGAGCTGGCCGACCGCTACTCCACCCGCATCATCCGGCTGCTCGACGGCCGCGTGCAGAGCGACAGCGACCCCTATACCGAAGAGCAGGAGCGGGCCGAAGTGACGGCGCGCGCCGCGGCGAAAGCCGAAGCCGGAAGGGAAGAGGAGGCAAAAAAGCCGCCGGAGGACGACGCGCAGCCGCAGGTTATCGACATACCCGCCGATCCGCCCGCCGATCCGCCCGCCGAGCGGACAAAAGCGGACCCGGCCGACAAGCCGAAACGCCCGCGCGCCAAAGCCGCCAAAAACAACGCCAAGACCAAACGGACCTCCATGTCCTTTTGGACGGCGCTCTCCTTGTCGGTGCGCAACCTCCTGACCAAAAAGGCGCGGACCTTTCTGACCGGCTTTGCCGGTTCCATCGGCATCATCGGCATCGCGCTGATCCTCGCGCTCTCCAACGGCATCCAGCTCTATATCGACCGCGTGGAGGCCGACGCGCTCTCCTCCTATCCTCTCTCGGTCGAGCGGGTGACCATCAGTATCTCGGACGTGCTGCGCGCCTTTACGGGGAACGCGGAGGAGCAGGCGGAGCACGAGGAGGGCTACGTCTACTCCTCCACCGCCATGACCAAGATGATCAAGACCATCCGCGAAGGCATCCACGTCAACGACCTCCGATCCTTTAAGAAATATATCGAGACCGAGACCGACATGACCGACCTCCGCGTCGCGACCGTCGAATACGAGTACGGGATCACCCCCGAGATCTGGCACACCTACCGCGACCCCGAGAGCGGCGCGTCGGTCCGGGTGCACGCCTCGCCCTCGCAGGTCATGGACGCCATGCTCTCCCGCATGGGCATGAACGGATCCGGCAGCTCGATGGTCAGCATCTCGCTCTTTGATCAGCTCTTGGACAACCGGGAGTTGCTGGACTCCCAGTACGAGCAGATCGCCCCGGGCGGCCGCTGGCCGCAGGCGCGCGACGAGGTGGCGCTCTTTGTCGACTCCAACAGCGAGATCAACGACCTGTTTCTCTATGCCCTGGGCTTCAAGGACCCCGCCAGGATGACCGAGATCTTTGCCCAGTTGATGATGACCGGCACGGTGGACGAAGAAGCCCTGGAGAGCACCCGCTACGCCATGTCCGATCTGTTGGGCGAGACGTTTACGCTGGCGGTGCCGGGGCAGATGTACGAGCAGAACCCGGACGGCACCTACTCCTATCGCGGCGACTATGCCACGCCGGCCGACGTGTCCTTTGTGGACGAGGTCCTGCGCCGGGTCGAGAGCGGCGACACGGAGGCGGGGCTGACGCTGAAGATCGTGGGCGTCTTTCGTCCCAGGCCCGAGGTGGCCGCCACCTCGGTCAACGGCGTGATCGGCTACACCTCCGCCCTGACCGACTATCTGCTGCAGCAGTCCGAGCACACCGACGTCTGCGCCGCCCAGGCCGCCTCGCCCAACGTGGACGTTCTTTCCGGAAAGATCTTTCGTGACCGCTACGAGAGCATCACGGAGGACGAAAAAGTCGCCGGCGCGGACGAGCGCTACCTGGCCCCCGGTCTGACGGCGGCGGAGCAGCGCACGCTCTTAAAAGAAGAACTCCTCGCCGACCGGGTCTACCTCACCTACCTGGCCGGGCAGGCGCGCCTGGCCGTCATCGACGAGATGACCGCCGAAGGCCTCGAAGGAAACGCCGCCAAGATCGAATATATGTGCCAGCAGCTCAAAGGGCATCTGCTCGACCCGGCGCTGGCGGCCTCGCCGTTCGCGGCCGAGATCCTCGGCGCGGCGGGCGCGGACGCGTCGCTGCTCGGTGAGGCCACCGAGGAGGACGTCGACCGTATGCTCTCGACCTACACCTCCGCCCCGGCGCTCTACCAGGGGGTGATCGCCCGGGAGATGACGCGCTTTCTCGGCTATCTGGACGCCCTGCTCGGGCGCGGAGCGACCGTCGCCCTCGAAACGGCCAAAGCGGACCGTCTCGCCGAGATCGACGCCCTCTCCGACGCGGACGTCGCCCAGGCGTACGCCGCTTTTTACGCCGCGTACGCCGCGGAACAAAAGACCGAACTCTACGATCTGCTCCACGCGGACCTCTCCTCCTCCACCTACGAGGAAAATATGACGGCCTTCGGCTACGCCGATCCCGACGACCCCCAAGCCATCAACATCTATCCCGCCAGCTTTGAGATGAAGGACCGCGTCAACGCGCTCATCGCCGCCTACAACGAGCGGCAGACCGACGACAGCGACAAGATCGTCTACACCGACTATATCGGCGTCCTCTTTTCTTCCATCTCGCTGATCCTCAACATCGTCAAGTACGTGCTCATCGCCTTTGTGTCGGTGTCGCTGGTGGTCTCCTCCATCATGATCGGCATCATCACCTATATCTCGGTGCTCGAGCGCACCCGCGAGATCGGCATCCTGCGGGCCGTCGGAGCGTCCAAGCGGGACGTGCGGCGCGTCTTTAACGCCGAGACCATGGTCATCGGCTTTTTGTCCGGGGTGTTCGGCATCCTCGCCACGCTGGTCCTGACCCTCCCGGTCAACGCCCTGATCCGCTTTTTCTCCGGCGCGCAGGGCATCGGCGCGCGCCTGCCGTTCTGGGGCGCGATCGTGCTGATCGTCATCAGCGTCCTTCTGACCCTGACGGCCGGGCTCATCCCGGCGGGCGCCGCCGCCCGCAAAGACCCGGTCGAGGCGCTGCGCACCGAGTGACCGCGCGCCGCCGCGGAACATCGGCCGCCGCCGGGCAAAAACCAAAAAAAGTCCCCCTCGCCGTCTTTTGGCGACGGGGTTTTTGCAAAAGCGGGGGTTTTTGGCCGCTCGGGGAGGGTGAGCGGCGCGGCATCCGCGCG
>JAGDBW010000091.1 GCA_017958845.1 Clostridia bacterium
ATAAAAAACAATAACAAAGATGCAAAAAAAGATACAAAAAGAGATCCGAAGAAAAAACAAGCACCAGCGGCGTCTCCGCCCGACCGGACCCCAAGCGGTCGACCCGGCGCGGCGCGTCAGCCGATCGCCATGTTCCGCCCGGCGGCAAACGCGCGCTCGTTGATCTCGAGGAACCTGGGCGGCACCGTCTGTTCGATCACCTTTGTCCAGCTCGCCGGCTCGATCTCGGGCAACAGGCGGGAGAGCACGCCCAGCAGGACCAGGTTGACCGCCTTGGGCGAACCGGCCTCGATCGCCGCTTCCAGAGCGTCGATCTCATACAGGATCGCCCCGGATTTTTTGACACGGTCCCCGATGTCCGGGGGATAGACGGAGGCGCCGGTCAGCACCACCGCCGGCTCGATCCGCTGGCGGGAGGCGATGACGATCCCGCCGGTTTTCAAATAGGGCAGATAGCGCGCCGCCTCCAGTTCCTCAAAGGCGAGGATCAGATCGGCCTCCCCCTCGCAGATGAGGGGCGACGCCACGCGCTCGCCGCGCCGCACGTAGGTCACGACCGACCCGCCGCGCTGGCTCATCCCGTGGACTTCCGACACCCGGACGTCATATCCCCGGTCGACAAAGAGGCGTCCGAGGATCTTTGACGCGAGCAGGGTGCCTTGTCCGCCCACGCCGACTATCATGATATTGTTGATCATCTTTTCTCCTGTCCGAAACATATGCCGCTCATGTCTCAAAACCCGGCCAAAACACGACCGGACTCTCAAAACCCACGGCTTGATCAAAAAAATTCAAAAGGAACCCGGCAGACCGCCGCCGTCACCCGATCGCTTCAAACGGACAGAGCTGTTTGCAGAGTCCGCATCCGACGCACATCGTGGAGTCGATACGCGCCCGCTTTTCAAAAAAGCCGATCGCCGGACATCCCGCCGACAGACACCGGCGGCATCCGCGGCACTTGTCGGGGTCGATTGCGAGAGGCGGCTCGTGCTTGACGGTCTTGAGCAGCGCGCAGGGCCGGCGGGAGATGATGACCGAGGGCTCGCCCGACGTCGTCTCTTCGCGGAGCGCCTCCACGCACGCCTCGATATCCGCCGGATCCGCCACACGCACCCGACGCACGCCCAGCGCGCGGCAGAGCGCCTCCAGATCCACTTTGGCGGCCGGGTCGCCTTTGATGTTGTAGCCCGACGCGGGGTTCTGCTGATGCCCCGTCATGCCCGTGATAGAATTGTCGAGGATGACCACCGTGCCGGCAGTCCCGTTGTAGACCATCTCGCACAGCGAGGTGATGCCCGAGTGGACAAAGGTCGAGTCGCCGATGACCGCCACCGCCTTGTTCGTCGCCTCCGGCCGGCATTTCAGATAGCCGTGCATCGCCGAGATGCTCGCGCCCATACACAGAGTCGAGTCCGGCACCGACAGGGGCGGCTGAGCGCCCAGGGTATAACAGCCGATATCGCCAAACACCGTCAGCCCCAGTCGCTTCATGGCCAGATAGATGCCGCGGTGCGGGCATCCCGGGCACATGACCGGCGGGCGCGGCGGCAGATCGTCCTGCGGTTTGCAGTTTTCGGGCCGCGGGAGACCAAACGCACGGGCGACTTTATCCTGCGACAACTCGCCGATCGGAGAAAAGAGCGATTTTCCTTCCACACTCAGCCCCATCGAGCGGCAGTGGTTTTCGATGATCCCGTCCAGTTCCTCCACGACCACCAGCCGTCCGACCTGTTCGGCAAAGTCGCGGATCATCCGGCGGGGCAGGGGATGGACCATCCCCAGTTTCAGGACGCTCACGCTGTCACCCAGCGCCTCTTTGACATAGGTATAGCAGGTCCCCGCGGTGATGACGCCGATTTCCTTGCCGCCCCATTCCACACGATTATAGGGGCAGTCCTCGGCATACTCGGCCAGCGCCTCCATGCGCGCCTCCACCAGCGGATGACGCGCCCGGGCATAGGCCGGCATCATGATATACTTGGCCGCGTCCTTTTGATAGGGGATCATCTCGCGCTCCACCCGTTCGCCCGTCTCGACCGGGCTCTGTGCGTGCGCGATGCGCGTCGAGGTGCGCAGCATCACCGGACAGTCAAAGCGCTCGGAGAGCGCAAAGGCCGACCGCGCAAACAAGAGCGCGTCAGAAGAGTCCGACGGCTCCAGCATCGGCAGCTTGGCCGCGACGGCATAGTGCCGCGAATCCTGCTCGTTTTGGGAGGAGTGCATGGCCGGGTCGTCCGCCACACAGACGACCGCCCCGCCCCGCACGCCGGTATAAGAAAAGGTAAAGAGCGGATCCGCCGCCACGTTCAGTCCGACGTGCTTCATGGTACAGGCGGCGCGCGCCCCGGCCAGCGAAGCGCCGAAGACCGCTTCCAGCGCCACCTTTTCGTTGGGCGCCCATTCGCTTTGGATGGGATAGGCAGAAGCATATTCGGTGATCTCCGTCGAGGGCGTGCCGGGGTAGCCCGTGATCAGGTCGATCCCGCCTTCCCAGAGGCCACGTGCGACCGCTTCGTTGCCGAGCATCAGTTGTTTCATTCGTTCCTTCTTTCCCGAGCCGTGGGGGTTGCTTTTTTTCCGCGGCGTTGTTACAATAAATATACGGGCATACGTCTGCCGATCACTCGAGGGACGCCGCCCTCTGCGCGCGCAAGCGCACGTTCATACACATTTATCATTATAAAATATCAAATTCTGCTTGTCAATGCGAAACGTCGTCCCCAATCCGAAATGATACCCGCTCCCCGATCATCCGCCTTCTTTTTCGAGCGGCGTGCGCCTTTCAAAATCCAAACAAACAGTCTCCGGCACGCGCGATGATCGTCCAAACGAGTGTGTATATCCAAAAACCCCCTGCCAAAATCCCCCAACAACACACATTACGCAAAAGAGAAAGGTAGTGCCATGTCCGTTGTCCGTTTCGGTGTGATCGGCACCAACACCATCTCCGACCGCTTTGCCGAAGCCGTGCGCCAAAGCCAGGGCGCCACGATCACCGCCGTACTCTCCCGCCGGCAGGAAACGGCGGACGCCTATGCCGACCGGCACGGGATCTGCGGGCGCTTCTGCGACCCCGCGGCGTTGTTCTCCCGCGCGCCCATCGACGCGGTCTACGTCGCCGCCCCGCACGCGCTCCATCGCGCCTACGTTCTCGCGGCCCTCTCAGCCGGAAAGCACGTCTTGTGCGAAAAGATCATGGCGCTCACCGCCGCCGAGTTCGACGAGATGACCTGTGCCGCGACCGCCGCCGGGCGTCTATTGGTCGAGGCCATGCGCCCCGCCTTCGATCCCGCTTACGACGAGGTGCGCCGCCTGCTCCCCTCGCTCGGTCGTCTCCGCTACGCGCGCTTTGAGTTCTGTCAGTATTCTTCGCGCTACGACAGGCACAAAGCCGGCGAGTATACCCGCGCCTTCGATCCCGCTTACGGAAACGCCGCCGTCATGGACATCGGCGTCTATCCCATGCACGTCGCCGTCATGCTGCTCGGCGACCCCGCCGATCTGACCGCCTCGGTCCGCTTTTTGCCGCACGGGTTCGAGTGCGCGGGCGAGGCGCACCTCGCCTACCCCGACGCCGTGTGCGATGTGTTGTGGTCCAAGGTCGCCGGCTCCGTCCAGCCCTCGATCATCCTGGGAGAAGACGGCGCGCTCGAAATCGACAAATTGTCCACGCCTTCCACGCTGTGGCTGACCATGCGCGGACAAAATAAGCAAAAAATCGACCTGACCCCGCCCCAAAACAATATGATTTACGAGATCGCCGCTTTTTGCGATGCGGTAGGGCAGGGCGCTTTGACCCTCCCGCAGATGACCGTCTCCCGCCGCACCTGCGCCTTGATCGACCGCGTGCGCACGCTGTGCGGCGTCGTGTTTCCGCCCCTGCCCGAGGCGTGAGAGGCGTCCCGCACACCCGCTCCAAACAAAAAAGAGCGGGGCCGACGTCGCCCCGCTCCCGCTTGTCGTATAACGCTCGCTCTCAGATCGAGATCAGATCCTCAAAGAGATCGATCGCATAGTTGTCCGTCATCCCGGCCAAAAAGTCCAGCACCGCGTCGATATACGTCTCCTCCCGCGACAGGTCGCCGTATACCTTTTCGTTGTCATAGTTCTGCGTGATCGTGTGCCCCCACTCAAAGGCCGACAGATCCAGCGTGACATAAGCGGCCAGCCACCGGCAAAAATCGCCGTAGAGCAGCGGATGCTCGGCGCGCCGACGCCACAACTCGGGGAGCGTGCTCTCTCCTTTGTAGCATTTGCAAAGAGCGCCAAACAACTCGCGCAGGATCAGCTCCGCATATCGTCTGAACGGCGCGAGCCGCTCCGAGAGATAGATATGCTCATAATTAAATCGTTTGATCTCATCCATCAGCGACCGGTATCTGTCGCTGAGCCGGATGCCCGTCTCGAGGGTCGTGTTTTCGCACACGTCCAGGATCAGCTTGTGGATCAGTACCGTCGTGTTGACGTTCTCTTCCTCGTATTTTTCTCCTAGCCGTCTCAGATCGCGCAGTTCTTTGTCCTTGATGATACCCAGGCGGATCGCGTCGGAGATGTCGCGGCCCAGATAGCTGATCTTGTCGGCCAGCTTGACCACACAGCCCTCCCAGGTCGCCGGCTGCATCTCGCCCGGCTTCTCGATCTCTTCCGGCTGGATCCAGTTTTCGCGGGGGATGAGCGCCTGCTCGTCCACCTCGCCGCAGTGGGAGACGATCCCGTCCCGCACGGCATAGGTCAGATGGAGGTTGCGCATGCGCAGGCGATCGTCCTCGAGCAACTCCAGATGATCCGCAAAGCGCACGCCGTTGCGTTCATGCCAGAACGAACGGCCGCGCACCTCCTGCGACAGTTTTTCCAGCACCTGCTCGCCCTGGTGGCCAAACGGCGCGTGCCCGATATCGTGTCCCGTGGCGATCGCCTGCGTCAGTTCGGTGTTCAGCCCCAGATATCCCGCGATGGTGTGGCTGACCGACTCCACGTGCATCACGTGTTCCATGCGCGTGCAGACGTGGTCGTTGCGCGGGTTAAAAAAGACCTGCGTCTTGTGCTTGAGCCGCCTAAAAGCCGTCGAATGCAAAATGCGCGTATAGTCGCGCATAAAGGGCGAGCGGACGTCGTCGTCTCTGTCATAGAGCGGGGCGGTCCGCGCGATCAACTCCGCGTAGCGCGGATGCTCAGGATATGCGCCGACGCCGCGCAATGCGTCTCTGGCCATAAACAACCTCCACCGGGCGCCATCACGCCCGCATCGGCCGCGCCGCGGATACCCGTCGACGACTGACGCCGTTCAGAGCGACCGACTGTCCGCCGACCGCCTCTCTTCTTTATCCATTGTAGCCAAAAAAGCAAAAAAAGTCAATCCCCGCCCGCGAGGCGCCGCGATCAGTCCGGGTCGTGGTGCGCCTCACAGCCCCCTCCCGCGGTACGTCTCAAAAAGACGCCCGACGACGGCCAAAAAGACCACCCTTCGCCGCGCGGCACGGCCAAACGCGAAAGCGAAAAAACAGAGGGACGACAAAACAAAAAGGACAACGAAGCAACAACCAAACAAAAAAAGAAAAAAACGACAGCAAGTACAAAACAAAATACACCGTTCGCACGTCTCAGCGAACAAAAAGGAGCCGCCCAATGACGACCGATCAGATCCTCGATTTTCTCGGACTCGCCGCCACCCTCAAGACCGTTTGCCGCCACTGCGACACCGCCCCCGGCCGCCGCGAGAGCGTCGCGGATCACCTCGGCCGCCTGGGCCTGTTTGCCTGGCTTGTGCGGGAGGAGTTCCCCGGGGTGGATATGCGCCACGTGCTGGACATCTGTCTTGTCCACGATCTCGGAGAGGCGATCACGGGAGATATCCCCTGTTTTGAAAAAACCCCCGCCCATGAGCAGGCAGAAGAGGAGGCGTGGACGCGGATCGCCGATCGCCTCCCCGCCGCCAAAGGCGACGAGCTGCTGCGGCTGCTCACGGAGTACCGGGACGCCGAAACACCCGAGGCACAGGTCGCCCGCGCGCTTGACAAACTGGAGGGCGTCATCGCTCACAACGAGGCGGACATCGACAGCTGGCTTCCGCATGAATACCGGCTCAACCTCACCTACGCCACCGACGAGTGCGCGGCGTGGCCGCCGCTGGCGGAGCTGCGCCGCGCGGTCAGAGAACAAACGGAAGAAAAGATCAGGCGCGAAAGCCCCCACAACACAGCGAAAAATTGACACGCCCCCGACCCAACCGCCCCCCTTTCTGTACCGTGAGGCCTCTGCCGCGCGGCCCGTTTCGCCGGACCGTTCCGCCGTCCGTTTTTTCATCGGGCGCAGTCGGTGTTCTCTCGCCGCGACGGCCCGCCCC
>JAGDBW010000092.1 GCA_017958845.1 Clostridia bacterium
GAGAGATCGTTTCTTCCCCCGCGGGCTTACCGGCTTCGGGGCCACGCAAACCGCGCGGGATCCGAAAAACGGAACAAACGGAACGAAAATAATTTGTATTCTTTTGTATCGTTTATCTGTTGCATATCCCGGTTTTTCATGTTATAATAGGCGAGGTTTGGGGACGGCGCCGTTTTCGGCCGCGCCCGACCGCCGCCCGTCGCCGACGGGAGGCCCGACCGCCTGACGATCAAAAATCAAAAAATAAAAAACATTCGGAGGATCCTATCATGTCTGTCAAAGTAGCCATCAACGGCTTCGGCCGCATCGGCCGTCTGGCCTTCCGCCAGATGTTCGGCGCCAAAGGGTACGAGGTCGTCGCCATCAACGACCTGACCAGCCCCGCCATGCTCGCCCACCTGCTCAAATACGACACCGCTCAGGGCAGCTACGTCGCCCAGGGTCACACCGTGACCTCCAAAGAGCCGACCTTTGCCGAGGACGGAAAGACCGTCGTCACCCCCGGCTCCATCACCGTGGACGGCAAAGAGATCACCATCTACGCCTGCCCCAAAGCGCAGGATCTCCCGTGGGGAAAACTCGGCGTGGACGTCGTTCTGGAATGCACCGGCTTCTACACCTCCAAGGCCAAGAGCCAGGCCCACATCGACGCCGGCGCCAAAAAGGTCGTCATCTCCGCCCCGGCCGGCAATGACCTCAAGACCATCGTCTTCAGCGTCAACGAAAAGACCCTGACCAAAGAGGACACCATCATCTCGGCGGCCTCCTGCACCACCAACTGCCTCGCCCCGATGGCCAAAGTGCTCAACGACACCTACCCGGTCCTCTCCGGCATCATGACCACCGTCCACGCCTACACCGGCGACCAGATGATCCTCGACGGCCCGCATCGCAAAGGCGACCTTCGCCGTGCCCGCGCCGGCGCGCAGAACATCGTCCCCAACTCCACCGGCGCCGCCAAAGCCATCGGCCTGGACATCCCCGAACTGAACGGAAAGCTGATCGGCACCGCCCAGCGCGTGCCCGTCTGCACCGGCTCGACCACCATCCTCGTCGCGGTCGTCAAAGGAAAAGACGTCACCAAAGACTCCATCAACGCCGCCATGAAAGCCGCCGCCAACGAGTCCTACGGCTACAACGAAGACCAGATCGTCTCCTCCGACGTGATCGGCATGCGCTACGGCTCGCTGTTCGACAGCACCCAGACCATGGTCACCAAGATCGACGACGACACCTACCAGGTCCAGGTCGTCGCCTGGTACGACAACGAAAACTCCTACACCAGCCAGATGGTCCGCACCATCA
Organism: Clostridia bacterium; assembly: GCA_017958845.1. Classification (GTDB taxonomy): domain Bacteria; phylum Bacillota; class Clostridia; order Oscillospirales; family CAG-272; genus UBA1740. The sequence continues at coordinate 1,306 of JAGDBW010000092.1, forward strand.
AATACTTCGCCGAACTCGGCTGATCGCCCGCCGATCGCCCCTTTGGCAAAAAACCGTTTCCGCGAGCGGAAACGGTTTTTTTTGTTTTGCTCTCATCCTTGCGAGCGCGGACACGGTCGCGGACGGCGTCCCGTCCGCGTTCATTTTTTCTTTTTGTGCGTGTTGCGGCAGACGGGATAGTAGGCGCAGTAGTCGCAGGGGCCGCCTCTGCTTTTGGCGAGCATCGGGCGGGCGTCCGCCTTGCCCGCGACCATCTCGCCGGCGATCCTGATCAGCACCTCGTGCAATTCCGAAAACATCTCCTCCCACCTCTCGGGCGTGCGCAGGACGTTTTTCTTTTTGACAATGGGGTCGGCCTCCGCCTCCTCGGGCAGGTCCAGCGAGCGGGGCGACATCTGCTCCAAGACAGACCGGTCGGCCAAAAACAGGCCCGAGCGCTTCATGCCCGCGCGGATCGCCCGCTCGGTCGTCTCCTCGTCCGGGGGCGCGGAGAGTTTCACGGAGTCGGGCATACAGGCAAAGTAGAGGATCCCGGCGGGCTTGACCGTGTCGCCCGGCTCGCCGCCGCAGAGTTGTGCGACCCCGTCGCAGCGGAGCAGAGCGTCGAGATAGATCAGCAGCTGCAGATTGAGACCCTTTGGCAGATCCCCGTCCTTATATTCCTTTTTGCCGGTCTTGTAGTCCACTACCCGCAGATAGACCTCGCCCGCGGGCGAGCGCCAGGCGTCCACCCGGTCGATCCGGCCCCGCATGGTCAGCGTCCGACCGTCGGGCAGCGACAGGACGGGCGCGTCGACGCCTCCCTCTTCCGGGTCGGCGGGACCGATCGGCAGCTCAAACAGCACCGGCTCGAATCCCCCGCTCGAAAACTCCTCCACCGCCTCGGCGAGGATCATCTGCGCGGTCTTGGTCAGCCGCTCCGACAGATGCTCGATCCGCGCGCTGTGCCGCTCGGAGGGGGGCGTGACCCGGTCGAGATACCGCCGGGCGGCGGCTTGCGCTTCGCTCAGCAGCCGATCGCGGTCGCCGCAAGCGGCGCCGCCCGCGACCAGGTGCTCCAGCAGATCGTGGACAAAGAGACCGATCTCCCTGCGCCCAAAGGCAAAGGGCGCCCCGTCGTGCAGGCGCATCACCGACTGGCTGTAGTAGCAAAACGGACATCTGACAAAGTTCTCGATCTGCGTCTGCGACAGCCGCATCTGCCGCGGCCAGATCCGGTCGACCGTCGCGGGTTCGACGCGCACGGAGGGATCGACCAGCGGCGCGCCGGCCGCCGCGGCGCGGTCGCGATAGTCGGTGTGCTCGAGAAACCAGCGCCGCAGCGTCGCCCCGGTCGTCGTGCCGAGCAGACTGCCGAGGCGCGTCAGCGCCGCGTCCGGATGGTAGAGAAAGATCTCGTCCGGCATCTCCCGCGTCGAGACCCGGCGGGCGGCGTCGCCGGCCAGAGCGGCGATCCTGTCCCACCCAAAGGAGGGGCGGCAGGTGCCGCCCGCGCCGTCGGAGGAGCAGGTGACGCAGGTCAGGGTCCGGGCGGCCGACGCGGCGGCGCGATAAAAGAAGAACAGCTCCCGCTCCGCGCGCACCTCGGCGGGGATGTCCTCGTACAGTCCCAGCTCGCCCAGCGCCGCCAGCTCGCCTTCGGAAAAGAGCGGGTTTTCGGACGGTCCGGCAGGAAACTCGCCGTCATTGACGCCAAAGAGATAGATGTGCTTTTTTCCGTCCATGCGCAGCGTCGGCGCCGAGCCGACGGTCACCTCGTCCCGCGAGGGCGGGACGTGCCCCATCTCGCAGGCCCCAAAGGACAGCCGCACCAGGGCCCTGAAGACCTCGCAGGTCACCGTCTCCTCGCCCGAGGACTCGCACAGACGATCCAGCGCGTCGCAGATGGTCTTCCACAGACGGCTGCAGTCGCCGGCGGCGCCCTCCTCGCCCAGCTCCCGCAGGACGGCGGCCTTGTGCGCCAGCCGCTTTTGCATATCCGAGCGGAGCAAAAAGTCGGTCAAAGCCCTTGCGTGCTCCCGCACCGTCATCGTCCCCCGGACGGTCGGGACCAGGGGCGCGAGCAGCGCCCGCAGCGCCTCTTTGGTGCGGTTGACCCGCTCCAGCCGTGCTGTCCCGACGGGGGTTTCTTTGTCTGTGTAGCCGTTTACGTTGTTTTTGAGGGGTTTTTCGGAGGACAAAGCGGCGCCCTCCAGCGACCAGGATTCGAGGTACAACTCCAGCTCGTCCCCGTCGTCCTCGGAGATGTCGCACATCCCGTACTTGAGCAGCGCGGCCACGTCCGAGCGCTTCCAGCCGCCGGTGAGGACGGCGTAGGCGGCGCGGATATACTTGATGGGTTCGTAGCGATCGAGCGGCGCCGGACAGGACAGAAAGACGGGGATGCCCGCGCGGACCAGCGCCGCGTCGAGCACGCCGGCGTAGGCGGCGGCGTCGGCCGCCACCACGGCAAAGTCGCCGTAGAGCGCCCCCTCGTCCATGACGCGACGGCGGATGTCCGCCGCCACAAAGTCCGAAGCCTCATAGGGATCGCGCGCCGTCACCAGCGTCAGCGCTCCCGTCGCGGGCGGCGGGCCGGCGGGCTTTTGCATCCGCCACAGCCCGTGCGTGACGGCGCAGAGCAGCGGATCGGCGCAGCGCTTGTTTTCTCCCAGGTCTTCCGTCTCGCAGGCCACGCCCGCCTCTTTGGCCATCCGCATCAGCCGCCGCCGGGTGTCCAGCAGCTCGGCCGTGCCGATATCGTTTTCGGGCTCGGGGGGCATGGTCAGCGTGACGGTCACGTCCTCCCGCCCGACGAGGCCCCGCAGCACCGCGTATTGCTGCTCGGTGTAACTCACAAAACTGTCCACAAAGATCCGCACCCCGCCGTAGCACCGTTCCCGGGCGAGCAGGTCGGCCAGGTCGCCGAGGTCGTTGTCTCCATCGGCGTACCGCTCGGCCAGGGCGTCGCGATAAAAGCGGGAGATCATGGCCATATCCGAGAGCTTGTCGCGCAGCGCCGCCCCGTCGCACGCCCCGGCCATCTCCTCCAGCCGCTCGGGCGTGAGCCGGTCCATGTGCATCCGCCGCTCGCAGGTGAGGCGGCGCGCGACCGCGCCCGCGTCGGGGCGCGACGTGTCGGTGTGCAGATAGGGCGCCAGTTTCCCCAGCGTCCGGTACATCAGGTGGGCCTTGACGTCGGGGGTGGCGTAGGTCCTGGCGATCCCGCCGTATCGGCGGAACGCGTCGTTGGCCATCCGGCTGAAGTTGGTGACCTCAAAGAGCAGGGCGCTCTCGGGCGGCAGCGCCCCGGCGGCCAGCGTCTCGCAGACGACCGTCTCCTGCTCCGGCACGATCAGCAGACACCGCTCCCCCCGCGCCGTCGCCTCGGCGATCCGACGCAGGCACGCGGTGGTCTTGCCCGACCCCACGTCGCCCGTCAGCAGTCGCATCATGGCGCATCCCCTCCTTTGTCCGGCGGGCGTCCGCCCGTCCCGTTCGTTGTTTGTCTGCGCGCGCCTTTGCGGCGCCGCGCGTTTTTTGCTTTTTTTCTTTTCGGTTTTTCGCGTTTATCGCGCGTTTCTTTCCGCGCGCTCGCGCCTTTTTCGAAGCCTGTTTTTTGGTTTCCGGCAGCGCGTATGATGTATTTCCGGCGCGCTTTTTGTGGTGCGTTTTTCGACCTTTCGCACTCCGCTGTCGGCCCGTCCCGCGTTTCTCTTCCGGTCGGGCGGACCGTGCGCCGTTTCGCTTGCTTTCCGTTCTTTATTCGCCCGCCTCGTCCGGTGGTGCGTGCGTGCCGAGACAGAGCGCGTAGCCGCCGCGGACGTGCCGGATGGGCTGCCGCGCTCCGTCGGAGAGCTTGCGGCGCAGATAGTGGATATAGACGTTGACGACCGAGGGGTCGCCCTCGCCGCCCCAGACGCGCCGGTGGATCTCCTCGCGGCTGACGGCCGCGCCGCCCGCCTCGTAGAGCAGTCGGTAGACCGCCGACTCCCGCGGCGTCAGGGCGATCACCCGGCCGCCCGAGCGGACCGCGTCCCGCCCCGCGAGAGGCGCGGGCGGCGGC
>JAGDBW010000093.1 GCA_017958845.1 Clostridia bacterium
CCCGCTTTTCGTCACCGACCGCGGCCGATCCCATCCCCGCCCCCGCCCGCACAGCCGCCGGTTTTCCGTCGGCTTTGCTGTCATTGGGCGGCGAAGGCCGCCGCGCCGTCGGAGCGAAAAAAGCAGGGCAGGGAGCTCAAAACACGATCCCGAAACAGTGATTGACCGCCGCCGAGAGGATGTCGGCTTCGGCCTCGGCCACCGCGTCGATGTCCTTCGGAGAGACAAAAAAGTCGCTCTGTCCCATCCTCCCCTCCACCACGCCAAACGCCTCCGGATAGCCCGCCGTTTCCAGCGCGTCGCGCACCAGCGTCCGCGAGGACACCACGGTCGGCACGCCGAGCGCGATGACCGGCGCGCCCAGCGTCTCGCGGGTCAGGGCAGGGTGCCGCCGCCCGATGCCCGAACCGGGAGAGATGCCCGTGTCGCAGAGCTGGATCGTGGTCGCCAGCCGCGCGGTCGAGCGGGCGGCCAGCGCGTCGGCGATGATCACGAGATCGGGCCTGACCTGCTCGGTGGCCGCGCGGATCGCATAGGCCGCCTCCATCCCCGTCTCGGCGGTCACGCCCGGCGCGAGCACGGCGATCCCCGCGCACTCCATACGGGAAAAGAGGTCGGGGTCGCTCTCGCGGATGTGCAGGGTCGCCGTCACCTTGTCGGCCGCGCGCGGACCGATCGCGTCGGCGGTCAGCGACCGGTTGCCCACCCCGACAAAGAGCAGCGTCCGCGCCGTCCTCTCTCTCTTGCCGCACAGCGGGTCGGAGAGGCGACGCAGCGCTCGCCCCAGCACCCGCACGACCCGCTCCCGCTCGGCGCCCCACAGCGTCCACGCCGGCGGGTGGGTCAGGGTCACGTAGCGGCCGATCGGCTTGCCCAACCGCTCGGCCGCCTCCTCGGTGCGGATGCGGATCTCCTCGACCTCGATCCCGTCCTCGACGTGCTTTTTTTCATACACGCCCCCCGTGCTTGTATCGGCCGCATAGCTCTCGGCGGCCAGATCGGTCTCTCCCACCGCCATCGGCGTCGCCTCGCTTTTTGTCCCCCAAAAAACGCTCATATCGCTCCCGCTCCCGCGTCGTATTTCTCCTCTATCTTGCCGTCTGCGCGGGGGTTTTATGCAAAAACGCCGCCTCCGGGCAAAAAACGACAACCTTTCGTTACACGGATCCGCGTCATTCCCGCCTCCGCCCGCCCCGACCCGACACCGCCTCCTCGCCCGCGCCCCGAATCCCAAAAGAAGAAAAAAATCGGGTTTCCCGCCCGCGCCTCCGCCGCCCCCGGACGCCGCCGCCGGACACCGCCGACCACGCCGCCCCACTCTCGCGCCTGCCTGCCTCCCGGTCGCATCCCCGCCCCGAAACCCAAAAGAAGAAAAAACGTTTTTTCCGCTCGCGCCCCCACCTGCGCCGCCGCGCTTTCACTTGTCCGCGCTGTGCCCGCCCGCGCCTCCGCGCTTTCGTGTCCGCGCTGCGCCCGCCCGCACCGCTCCCTTTTCTCCCTCTTTTCCCCGTTCCTCTCCGCTCGCCCCCGTCTCCAGCCCTCGCCCCCTTTGCCCCCCGTTTTTTCTCCGCGCGCCCCTTCGTTTTCGACGATTTTTCTATATTTTCAAACCGTTTTTGTAGAAAATAACCAAAAATGCGCCCGCGCGTCATTGGGGATTGCTTTTGAGCGGACAAAATGTTATAATACTTCCGTGTGTCCGCCATCTTTCTTTCGAAAGGAACAAATACATGAAACGTCTTGTCAGTTTTCTGCTCGCCGCCCTGCTGCTCGCCGTGTCCGTGTTCGGTTTTTCTTCCTGCGGCGAGGAGGAGGATCACGGCGCGGAGATCAGCGTGTACCTGTGCGACGAGATCTACGACCTCGACCCCGCCGCCTCCTACACGGACGACAACAGCCAGCTGCTCATCAGTCTCCTCTTTGAGCCGCTCTTTACCCTCGACGACAACGGCAAACTCAAAAAAGCCGCCGCCAAAAAATACGAGTACGACAAAGAGACCAACACCCTGACCATCACGCTGCGCGAGTCCTACTGGAGCGACGGCGAACAAGTACAGGCCAAGGACTACGTCTACGCCTGGCGCCGTGTGCTGCAGATGGACGGCGCGTCTCCCGCCGCCTCGCTGCTCATGGACATCCAGAACGCCGCCGCCTTCCGCCGCGGGGACGCGGGCGTCTCGATCTGGGACGTGGGCGTCAACCACGTCGGCTCCGACACCATCCGCATCCGCTTTGAGCGCGCCGACACCGACCGCGACGCCTTTTTGCGCAATCTGGCGTCGGTCATGCTCTCCCCGGTCAAGCAGAGCAACGTCGAGAGCTCAGCCGACAACTGGACCAAGACCGCCGCGACCCTCTCCTGCAACGGGCCCTTCCGCCTCAAACAGTTCAGTGTGGAAAACGGCTACCTCACCCTGGCCCGCAACGACGGCTATCACCGCCCCTCCGACTCCACCCGCCGCGAGGAGGCCTTTGTCCGTCCCTACATGATCCGCACACTCTGGAAGAGCGACGACAGCGTCTCCGACAGCGAGCACCTGCGCGAGATGTACAAGCGCTACGAAGACAAAGCCCTGTTCTTTATCGGTTCGCTTGAGTACACCGACCGCGCCGGGACCAAAAAGGTCAGGACCGTCGACCGCCTCTCCACCTACGTCTACGCCTTCAATACCGAAAACCCGCTCTTCGCCGATCCCGCCGTCCGGCTGGTGCTCTCGTCGGTCATCGACCGCGACAAGATCGTCTCCGACTACGTCGTCTACGCGGCGGCGGCGACCGGGCTCATTTCCCCGACCGTCATGGACCGCTCCCGCACCAAGTCCTTCCGCAAAGCCGGCGGCGAGCTGATCTCCTCCTCCGCTTCCATGTCCGTCGACGCCGCCCGCGCGCGGCTGGCCGAGTTGGGCGTGACCGGCGGCAGCTTCTCCCTGTCCTACAACGCCGACCACCCCGACGAATACGCCGTGGCGCTCTACGTCACCCAGCAGTGGGAGGCGCTCGGCTTTGAGGTCACTCTGCGCGGCGTCGGCTCGGTCGTCTCGGTCGAGGAGGACAGCACCTACAACGACAGCGGCATCCAGGTCGCCTACGAGACGGGCGCCTACGACGTCATCGGTCTCGACTTCCAGATGATGTCGGCCAACGCCTTCCCGGTCCTGTGCGCCTTTGACTCCGACTACCGCGGAAACACCACCGGCTGGTCCAACGCCGACTACAACGCCCTCATCGAGGCGGCCATGGCCGAACAAAACGCCAAGAAAAAGGCGGAGCTGCTCCACCAGGCAGAAGAAAAGCTGCTCTCCGAGATGCCCGTCATCCCCCTGTACTTCAAGCAGACCTATTATCTCAAGAGCGCCTCTTTGCGCAAAGTCTCCTTTGATTACAACGGCTTTCCCGTCTTTACCCGGACCCGTCTCTCCCGCTACAAAAAGCACCTGTTCCAAAACTGACATCTCCGCCCCCTCCCCGCGCGAAAGGAGTCGCCCATGAAATCCGGTCACGTCTACTATGACAAAACCGACATAAAGATCATCATCCTGGCCCTGCTGTGCGCGACCGCGGACCCGCTGGACGCCGACACGCTGGAGCAGGTGATCTGCCGGGACGAACTCGTGGGCGCCTTTGACTTTGCCGAGTGTTTCGCGGAGCTGGAAGAGCTGGGGCATATCGAGTACGACGCCGTCGACGGCGTGCGCTACTACCAGGTCACCGACACGGGGCGGCAGGTCGCGCGCGAGCTGCAGGACTCGATCCCCGAGGACATCCGCCGGCGCAACGCCCTCGAAGCCTCCAAGCTCGTCGCCCTGCGCCTCGGCGCCTCGCGCGCCGCGTGCGAGATCCGGGAGGACGCCCCTTTTTGCCTGACGGTGATCTGCGACGCGACCGACAAAGCGGGAAAAGTGCTGCACCTCGAGATCCGCGCCGCCGACCGCGTCCAGGCGGAGGCCATCCGCCGCCATTTTCTCGACCGGCCGTCCTCGTGCCTGCGCGGGATCTATTCGGCCCTGGCCGGAGATGTGGACTATTTACTAAGTTGAGCATCCGCTGTTTTTTGTTTTTTCACACTTTATACAAGAAAAATAAACAAAATGCTTGACAAACGCCCAAACCCCTGTTTATAATATTTTTCGCTGAGAATAATCAATGACGATGGATCAAAGAAAGTCGGAGTCCCTCCTCCGTGCGGCGTCCGGCGGCGACGACCGTGCTTTCGAAGCGTTGTGCGAAGCATACGCCCCCCTGCTCTACGCTTCGGTGCGCCGCTATACCGGCGCGGCCCGGGAGAGCGAACTGCTCCAGGAGGCGCGCCTCGCGCTTTATCGTGCGGTCCGGAGTTACTCCCCGCAGATCCCGCAGGTGACGTTCGGGCTCTACGCGCAGATCTGCATCCGTCGCGCCCTGGCCTCCCGCTTTTCCCGCCCGGACAGAGTGCCCACCTGTTCGCTCGAAGAGCTGCGTGAGGACGGCCGCTGGGTAGAGACGGACGCGGACGACCTCGACCAGCAGCTGATCCGCGCGGAGGTGCTCGAGACGCTGAGCCGCTTTGCCGACAGCGAGCTGTCCCCGATGGAGCGCTCGGTCTTCCGCCTGCGCGGACAAGGGTGCAAAAACGAGGAGATCGCCCGGCGGCTGGGCGTATCGGTCAAGTCGATCGAAAACGCCATGTCCCGCATCAAGGCCAAGTTCCGTCGTTCTTTTCCCGCTTTGTCCGGTATCTGATACCGTTTTTATATTCAATATGCCCCGGTAGCTTAAGGGAGAGCGTTGGTTTACACACAAAGGCGTCGGTTGGAATCCGTCTAAGGGCAAAAATTTTAGCGAGGTAAAACACATGTATCAGGACAAAACATTGAAGTGCAAGGAGTGCGGCAAAGATTTCGTGTTCACCGCCGGTGAGCAGGAATTCTACGCGGAAAAGGGCTTCCAGAACGAGCCCCAGAGATGCAAAGAGTGCCGTGACGCCCGCAAGACTGCTGCCAGAGGCAATCGCGAGATGTTCGATGCCGTCTGCGCGGAATGCGGCCAGCCCTGCAAAGTGCCCTTCAATCCGACCGAAGGCAAAGCGGTGTACTGCAGCGAGTGCTTTGCTGCCAGACGCGCCAACTGATTTGGCCGAAAAGAAAAGAGACGGCTCCGCCGCCTCTTTTCTTTTTTTCTTCCGCGCTTTTTCGCTCGTCCTCTCGCCCGCTCCCCGCTGTGTCCGTCTCTTGTTGTTGCCGCGGCCGCGACGTTTTGTGAATTGCTTGTCGGTTATTTTGCCGCGCGTGAGGCCGCTTTCTTGGCCAAAAAAGCACAAAATCAGTCAAACCCCCGCCGTTTCTGTCCTTTCCATCGGCCATCGCCGCCAGCGGACGCGATCATGTTCGACTGTGATGCCGCGGCGCCGCGCGCTCCCTCCCCGCGCCGCCCCTCGACCTCTTTTTTGAAAAACTGACCCAAATCCCTTTTTTTCTTCTTTCGGATATGATAAAATAAATAAATAAGATTTTATTCAGCCCGCGCCCCCGCCGCCCCGCGCGCGAGGCGGAGCGCCGACGGCCTCACACCCTCAGGAGGTTTTATGAACAACACCGGATCGCGTCCCCCGCGTGCCGGGCAGCCCTCGTCCGACATGGTCCTGGCCGGGCGCAACGCCCTGCGCGAAGCGCTCTCGGCCGAGCGGGAGATCGACAAGATCTTTGTCAAAAAAGGAGAAAAGAGCCCCGCCCTAACCCGCCTGCTCGACGAGGCGGCCGGGCGCCGTATCCCCGTGCTCTTTGTCACGAGCGAAAAGCTCTGTGACCTCGCCGGCACCTCCGCCCATCAGGGCGTGGTGACCGTCCTGTCCGCCGCCGCCTATTCCGACGTGGAGACCATGCTCGCCCTGGCGGCCGAGCGCGGAGAGCCGCCGCTGCTCATCCTCTGCGACGGCATCGAAGACCCGCACAACCTGGGGGCCGTCATCCGCACGGCCGAATGCGCCGGCGCCCACGGCGTCATCATCCCCCGCCGCCGCGCCGTCGGCCTGACCTCCGTCGTCGCCAAAGCGTCGGCCAGCGCCCTGGCCCGCTTGCCCGTCGCCCGGGTCGCCAACCTCGCCGCCACCCTCGACGATCTGCGCGAACGGGGCTTGTGGGCCTACGCCTGCGACATGGGCGGCACGCCCTGCTACTCGACCGACCTGCGCGGCCCCGCCGTGTTCGTGCTCGGTGCCGAGGGCGCGGGCATCTCCCGCCTTGTCCGCGAAAAGTGCGATTTTTGCGTCAGCGTCCCCCTCTACGGGAGCGTCAACTCTCTCAACGTCTCCAACGCGGCCGCCGTCATCCTCTGCGAGGCCGCCCGCCAGCGGCATTGACCCGCGCCCAAGCCGTCCAAAAGAAAGGAAGTGACCGTTGTGGCAGATCAGTTCAGCGATGACTATATCAAAGACCTGCTGGCCCGCCTGCGCGCCAACATCTCCGAAGAAGTGACCGAGGAGATCGACCGCGAGACCGAGGCCGAAGCCGCCTCGGACCGCTCCGTCGGGATCGCCGACGAGCCGACCGAAGCGGATGAGATCGACCTCTCCGACGCCGACGAGGACGAGGCCGCCTCCCCGGACAAAAACAAAGACAACACCGACGAGTCGGACGACGAGCCGGACGACGATACGCCGCCCTTTGACGCGGACGAGTCGGACGAACAAAACACCGACGAGCCGACCGAAGAAAGCGCCGCCGACTCCGCCGCGCCGGACGACGAGACGCCGCCCTTTGACACGGACGAGCCGGACGAACAAAACACCGCCGCGCCGGACGAAGAAAGCGCCGCCGACTCCGCCGCGCCGGACGACGAGACGCCGCCCTTTGACACGGACGAGCCCGCCGAAC
>JAGDBW010000094.1 GCA_017958845.1 Clostridia bacterium
CAGCGCGACAGCCGCGACCACACGGCCTTTACCCTGCAGATCGCCCTCTCCTACGGCGGGCGGGACGAGATCGTGCACGCGATCAACGCGCTCATCAGAGAAGGAAAGGACCCCGTCACCGAGGCGGACGTCTCCGCCCGCCTCTATTCGCCCGACGTGCCCGACCCGGATCTGATCGTCCGCACCGGCGGCGAGGTCCGCACCTCCAACTTCCTGCTCTGGCAGTCGGCCTACGCCGAATACGTGTTTCTCGACACGCTCTGGCCCGACCTGACCAAACGAAAACTCAAAGCCGTCGTCGACGAGTTCTACTCCCGCCGCCGCCGCTTCGGCGAGTAAACCAGCCCACCATCACATCTACGGAGCCAACATGATCAAACGAATTCTCACCGGCACAGCCATCCTGGTCGCCACCGTCGTGGTGCTGTGGTTTGCCTGGACGCCTCTCTATCCCACCGTCTGGGCGGCTTTGGGAGTCATCGGCGTCTGGGAGTTTCTGCGCGCTTTCGGCTTTCACAGGCGCCCCGTCTACGTCGTCCCCTCGCTCTCCTTTGCCGTCGCCATACCGTACGTCTGCTACTATCTCGCCGAGGCGTGGGAGGGGATCTTCTGGATCTTCGTGGTGCTGGTCATCTATCTGCTCTGGCTGATGCTCATCGCCGTCCTGCTCCACCCGCGCGTCACCATGACGGAGATGGCGCAGGTCTTTCTGGGCGTGTCCTACATCTGTCTCGGCTTTGCCTCCATGACCCTGCTCTACAAGCTCGGCTGCACCAAACTCAACAATGCCAAACGGACCGACAACCCGCTCAACGAAGGGGTCGTCTACGTCATCCCCGTGTTTATCGGCGCGTGGGTCACCGATACCTTTGCCTACTTTACCGGGGTGCTGTTCGGCCGTCACAAACTCGCGCCCGAACTGAGCCCAAAAAAGACCATCGAAGGCAGCGTCGGCGGCCTCGCTTTCTCCATGATCGCCTTTATCCTCTACGGCGTCATCATCGGCCGCATCACCGGCCGCCGCCCCAACTACGTCGTCTTCCCTTTGGCGGGCCTGCTCATGTCGCTGCTCTCGCAGGTCGGCGACCTCTTCATGTCCAAGATCAAGCGCGAACACGGCATCAAGGACTACGGCCGCATCTTTCCCGGCCACGGCGGCGTGCTGGATCGCTTTGACTCGATTTTGCCGCTGGGACTGCTGTTTTTGCTTTTCTCCCACTTCGAATATTTCTTCTCGCTGTTCTTCTGAGCCGTCCCAAAAGCCGGACCCGCGCCCGCCTACCCGCGCGGATAGGCCCGCGGCCGCTTGAGATCGACCGGCCGCCGCGCCCGACAGAGCCGCGCGGCCCCCACCTACAACCATCGGGAGTCCATACCCATGAAACAACCCACCCTCCCCGCCGCCCTGTGCGTGCTCGGATCGACCGGATCCGTCGGCGTGCAGACGCTCGACGTCGCCCGTGCCTGCCGCATCCCCGTCGTGATGCTCTCGGGCGGACAGAACGCCGCGCTCATGGAGAGGCAGGCACGCGAGTTTCTGCCTCCTCTTGTCGTCATGGCGGATGAGCGGGCCGCCGCGGACCTTGCCGTCCGGCTGGCCGACACCTCCGTGTCCGTCAGAGGGGGGAGCGAGGCCGTCTGCGAGGGCGTCGCCGCCTGCGGAGCCGACACGGTCCTCAACGCCATCCTCGGTCAGGCGGGCCTCCTGCCCACCCTCGCCGCCGTCCGGTCCGCCGGGCGCCTCGCTCTGGCCAACAAAGAGTCGCTGGTCATCGCGGGCGCGATCGTGCGCGCCGAGTGCGCGCGCACCGGCTGCGAGCTGCTCCCGGTCGACTCCGAACACAGCGCCATCCGGCAGTGCCTCGCCGCCTCCCCCGACGCAGAAGTGCGCCGCCTGCTTCTGACCGCGTCCGGCGGTCCGTTTTTCGGTTATACCCCCGAGCGGCTGCGCTCCGTCACCGTCGAAGAGACGCTCGGCCACCCCACCTGGAAGATGGGAGCCAAGATCACGGTCGACTCCGCCACCATGATGAACAAGGGCTTTGAGGTCATCGAAGCCGTGCATCTGTTCGGCGTGCCCGAAGACCGCATAGACGTGCTCATCCACCGCGAGAGCATCATTCACTCCGCGGTCGAATATATTGATCGTGCCGTCATCGCCCAGCTCGCCCTGCCGGACATGCGCACCTGCATCGCCTACGCGCTCACCGCGCCCGGCCGCGTCGACGCGGGCGTCGGCGCGCTGGATCTGGCCCGCGTCGGTCGGCTGACC
>JAGDBW010000095.1 GCA_017958845.1 Clostridia bacterium
GCCGCGCCGCGGACGCCGGCGCGCGGGTGGTGGTGTTTCCCGAATTGTCGCTGTGCGCCTACACGGCCTACGACCTGCTCTTTTCTCAGACGCTCATCGACGGCTGCGAGCGGGCGCTGACCGACTATATCGCACAGACGGCCGATCTGCCCGTCATCTCCTTTGTCGGGCTGCCGGTGCGCGCCTTCGGCCGGCTCTACAACTGCGCGGCCGCCGTCTGCCGCGGGGAGCTGCTCGGGCTGGTGCCCAAGTTTGCGCTGGGCGACTACGGCGAGTTTTGCGAGTCGCGCTGGTTTGCCCGTCCCGCCCGCACGCCCGTCCCGATCGAGTATGCCGGGCAGACCACGGCCCTCGGGTGCGACCAGATCTTTGTCTGTCGGGAGGCGCCGGATCTGGCGATCGCCGCCGAGATCTGCGAGGACGTGTGGGTCTCCGCGCCCGTCTCCTGCTCTCACACCGCCGCGGGCGCCACCACGGTCGTCAACCTCTGCGCCTCGGACGAGTTTTTCGGAAAGAGCGAACTGCGCCGTCAGCTGACCGTGATGCAGAGCCGCAAGGCCTGCTGCGCCTACGTGCTGGCCGACGCGGGCGAGGGCGAGAGCACGACCGACATGGTCTTTGCCGGCAATCACATCGCCTGCCAGCTGGGAGACGTGCTGGCCGAAAAGGCGCCGTTTTCGGACGGGGACACCCTCTTTTGCACCCTCGACGTGGGCGCGGTGGCCATGAACCGCCTGCGCGCCAACTTTGTCTGTCATACCGACGGCTACCGTTTCCGTTCCTTTTCCCTTCCTTTGACCGAATGCGAGATCCTGCCCGCGCCCGACCGGATGCCCTTTGTGCCCCGCGACGGCAGCGGACCCCGCACGGCTCTGGCCATCCAGACCACGGCGCTGGCCTCTCGGATGCGCCACGTGGGCGCGCGGTCGCTGATCGTCGGGCTGTCGGGCGGGCTGGACTCGACCCTGGCGCTGCTGGTGTGCGTGCGCGCCGCCGACAAGGTGGGGCTCGACCGCCGCTCGGTGTACGCGGTGACCCTGCCCTGCTTTGGTACTTCGGCGCGCACCCGCGGCAACGCCGAAGCGCTCGCCCGGGCGCTGGGCGTGTCCTTTGAGACGGTGGACATCGGCGACGCCGTCGCCCGCCACCTCGACGACATCGGACACCCGCGGGATCTGTGCGACGTCACCTACGAAAACGCCCAGGCACGCGAGCGCACGCAGGTCCTCTTTGACCTGGCCAACGCGCGCGGCGGGCTGGTGGTCGGCACGGGAGACCTGTCGGAGCTGGCGCTGGGCTGGACGACCTACGGCGGCGACCATCTGTCCATGTACGGCGTCAACGCCTCGGTCCCCAAGACCCTGGTCCGCGCCATCGTGGCCGACTGCGCCGCGGCGGCCGCGACGGAAGATCCGGCGCTCGGCCGCACGCTGACGGACATCCTCGACACGCCCGTCTCGCCGGAACTCCTCCCGCCCAAAGACGGCGAGATCACCCAGTCCACCGAGGCGCTGATCGGGCCGTATGAGCTGCACGACTTCTTTCTCTGGCATCTGGTGCGCAACGGCCCCTCGCCCCGCAAGATCCTGCGGCTGACGCGGGCGGCCTTTGGCGGCGTGTATGACGACGCGACGATCCGGCGGACCCTGGCGCTGTTTTTGCGCCGGTTCTTTGCCCAGCAGTTCAAGCGCTCGTGTCTCCCCGACGGGCCCAAGGTGACCGCCGTCTCGCTCTCGCCGCGCAGCGACTGGCGGATGCCCAGCGACGCCTCGGCCGACCTGTGGCTCTCGGAGCTGGACGAGATCGGATAATCTCCCGCGCGGCCCCGCCGCCCCCTCTCGACCGACGCGCCGCGGAGAGCGGACCGCCGCCCGACAAAAACAGAACAGAGCAAAAAGATGAGTACGCTGGAAGAATTGTTTCGCAGGATACGCTCCTCCCGGACCGCGCCCGGGCCGATCACCCACATGATCGTGGGACTCGGCAACCCCGGCCCCGACTATGACCGCACGAGGCACAACATGGGCTTTTGCGCCCTGGACGAGCTGGCGCGGCGGGTCGGCGCGCGCATCAACCGCGCGGGCTACCACGCCCTCTGGGGCGACGCGGAGGTGGGCGGGGCGCGCGCCCTGCTGCTCAAACCGCAGACCTACATGAACCTCTCCGGGCAGGCCGTGCGCGAGGCCGCCGACTACTACAAGATCCCGCCTGAGCGGATCCTGGTGCTATGCGACGACGTGTCCTTTGAGGTCGGGCAGATGCGCCTGCGCCGCAAGGGCTCGGCGGGCGGCCACAACGGCCTGAAAAGCGTCATCGAGGCGCTGGGCACCGAGGCGTTTCCGCGTATCCGCCTCGGCGCAGGCAAGAAGCCCTCGCCCGAGACCGACCTGGCCGACTGGGTGCTGGGGGGCTTTTCGCCCGCCGAAAAGGAAAAGCTGCCCGAGGTGTGGGCGCGCGCCGCCGAGGCGGCCGAGATGATCCTGCGGGGCGAGATGGAGGCCGCGATGGCCCGGTTTTCCGGTTGAGGCCGGGGGTCCGGCGCTCTCCGGCCGATGCGCCCGGGCCGCGGGCGCGTTTCCTTTTTTCTTTCTTTTGGTTTCCTTCCCTTTGGTTTTTTCTTGATCTTTGCTTGTTGATTTCTCGTTGATTTCTTTTTTTGCGCGGTCATCTTTTGCGTTTCCGCGCTCTTTTGCGTTCTTTGCGTCCGGGGGCCGGGGTGCTTTTTTCGTTTTGGCGCTCCGGCACGGGCGTTTTCGGCTTTTTTTGCCTTGCCGTTTGTTTTATTTTGATCGTTGGAGCGTCCGTCTTCGTTTGCGGCGCGTGTGAGGTGCAACCGATGGTGATCTCTTCTCCCGTCATCACCCTGGACCGCGAGTGCCGGCAGTATCTGCTGGCCCTCGCGGAGCAGCTGCGCGCCCGGCGGCCGCTCCCCCTGGTCGTCAACGGCCTGTGCGCCGGCGCCGCCGACGCTCTCATCGCCGAGTCGATCCGCGCGGCGGGCGTGCCGTCGCTGGTGCTGGTCCCCGACGAGGGCGAGGGGGCGACCATGACCCGGATGCTGCGCGCGGCGGGTCTGCGCGTCCTCTCCTATCAGCAGAGAGACCTGCTCTTTGACTTTGTGTCCGCGTCGCACGGCGCCGAGCGCGAGCGCATCTACGCCCTCGACGTCTTTGCGCGCGGGGCGTGCGACGCGCTGGTGACCACCCTGCCCGCCGCCCTCGGCTACACCATGCCCCGCGCGACGCTGGCGGCTCACACCGTCGGGCTGCGCGTCGGCTCGGTCATGCCGCCGGACGAGCTGGCCGAGCGACTCGTCGGGATGGGCTATGTGCCGGTGGAATGTGTGGAGAGCGCGGGGCAGTTCTGCCGCCGGGGCGGCATCCTCGACGTCTGCGACGCTTCGCTCTCTCCTCTGCGCATCGAGTTTTTCGGCGACGAGATCGACCGCATGGGCTTCTTTGACCCCGAAACACAGCGCGTCTCGGAGAGCTGCGAGGCGGCGCGTCTGCTCCCCGCGCGCGAGGTCCTCTACGACCAACAAGCGGCCGGGCGCCTGCTCGCGACCCTGCGCCGCCACCTGTCCGGCGTCTCCTCTCCCTCGGCCGGGAAGGCCCTGCGGCGCGAGATCGCCGCGCTGGAGAGCGGCGAGGACCTCTACAGCCGCGACAAATATCACTCCTTCTTTTATCCCGAGCGCGAGACGCTGCTCTCCTATCTGACGGCCGGGGAGGGGCGCCGCCCCGTCTTTTCGGTCGGGTCGTCCGCCGTGCGCGAGGCGGCCGAAAACGTCTATGCCGCCGAGCGGCAGACCGCCTCCGTTATGATCGAGGACGGCTCCGTGCCGGGCAAATGGGCCGGCTGGTCGGCCGATCCCTCCGACTTTGCGGAAAAAACGGCCGGTCAACCGCTCGTGTACGTCAATCAGTTTTCCGGTGTGTCGGTGTCCGAGCGGGTGGGCGGCCTCTTTGGCTTTAGGTGTCGGCAGACTCCCGCCTACCGCGACAACTTTAAGGCGCTGTGCGAGGACCTGAGCGACTATCGCCGCGCCGGCTACCGCGTGCTCATCCTCTGCCCGACGGCCGCCGCCTGCAAACCGCTCATCGAAGAACTGCGCGGCGCGGACGTCGCCGCCGTGCTCTGCGAGGGCGACGGCCCGATCGACACGGACGCCCTCTTGCCCGGGAGCGTGCGGGTGGCGGCGGGCGAGTGCCGCGGCGGCTTTGACCTGCCCAATCCCAAGGTCGCCTTTCTCACGATGGACGACGACGCCTCGTCGGCCGCCGCCCGGCGCCGTCTGCGCCGCCCCAAAAAGAAGACCGCGCCGAGCGAGGCCCTGCTCTCCGCGGCCGAGCTGCGCCCCGGCGACTACGTGGTGCACGAGGCCTACGGCGTCGGGCAGTTCGTGGGGCTGGAGAACATCCGCGTCGACGGCGTCTCCCGCGACTATATCCGCATCCGCTACGCCGGGACCGACACGCTGTTCGTGCCGGCCGACCGGCTGGAGAGGATCGGCAAGTATATCGGCGCCGGCGCCGAGGACGGCCGCGTCAAACTCTCCAGGATGGGCTCCGCCGAATGGCAGAAGACCCGCGCCCGCGCAAAAGGCGCGGCCAAAGAGCTGGCCGCGGACCTCATCCGCCTCTACGCAGCGAGACAAAACCTGCCCGGCTTTGCCTTTCCGCCCGACGGAGAGCTGGAGCGCAGCTTTGACGAGGCCTTTGAATTTGAGGAGACCGACCCGCAGCTCATCGCCGCGGCCGAGATCAAGGCCGACATGGAGCGGCCCGTCCCGATGGACCGGCTGCTGTGCGGCGACGTGGGCTTTGGAAAGACCGAGGTGGCCTTTCGCGCCGCCTTTAAGGCCATCTGCGCCGGCAAACAGGTCGCCATGCTGGTCCCCACCACCATCCTCGCGCTGCAGCACTACCAGACCGCCCTCTCCCGGATGCGCGGCTTTCCCGTGACGGTGGAGATGCTCTCGCGCTTCCGCACGCCCGCCGAGCGCGCCCGCATCCTGCGGCGCGCGGCGCGGGGCGATGTGGACCTGCTCATCGGCACGCACAGCCTGCTGTCGTCGCAGGTGACCTTTAAGGACCTGGGCCTCCTGATCGTGGATGAAGAACAGCGCTTTGGCGTCGCGCAGAAAGAAAAGCTCAAACAGCTGGCCCGCAGCGTGGACGTGCTGACCCTGACCGCCACCCCGATCCCCCGCACGCTGCACATGGCCATGAGCGGCATCCGCGACATGTCGGTGCTGGACGAAGCGCCGACCGACCGCTTTCCCGTCCAGACGTACGTGATGGAACACGACGACGGCGTGATCCTCGAGGCCATCCGGCGGGAGCTGCGGCGGGGCGGACAGGCGCTCTATCTCTACAACCGGGTCGACCGCATCGCCACGGTCGCCGACCGCCTGGCACGCGAGCTGCCCGACGCGCGCGTCACCTGGGCGCACGGACAGATGGACCGGGAGGAGCTGGAGAGCATCTGGCAGTCGCTGGTGCGCGGCGAGATCGACGTGCTGGTCTGCACCACCATCATCGAAACGGGGGTCGACCTGCCCAACGCCAACACCCTCATCATCGAAAACGCCGACCGCATGGGTCTGGCCCAGCTGCACCAGCTGCGCGGGCGGGTCGGACGGAGCGGACGGCGCGCCTACGCCTACTTTACCTACCGGGCGGGCAAGCTGCTCTCGGACGTGGCGGCCAAACGGCTGCAGGCCATCCGCGAGTTTGCCGAGTTCGGGGCGGGCTTCCGCATCGCGATGCGGGACCTGGAGATACGCGGAGCCGGCAATCTGCTGGGAGCCGAACAGCACGGCAACATCGACGCCGTGGGCTACGATCTCTACGTGCGCCTGCTGCGCGAGGCCATCCTGGAGGAGCAGGGGCAGACGCCCGAGCCGCCCTTTGAATGCACGGTCAAAACCGAGGGCGACGCGCTGATCCCCGCGACCTATATCGCCTCCGAGGCCCAGCGTATGGATATGTACAAAAAGATCTCGCATATCACCTCAGACGAGGACCGCATGGACGTGCTGGACGAGTTTTGCGACCGGTTCGGCGAGCCGCCGGCTTCGACGCTGCGGCTGCTGTGGGTGGCCGAGCTGCGCGCGCTGGGCGCGCGGCTGCGTATGCCGCAGATCGAGTCGCGCGGCCCCGAGGTGCGCTTTTTCTGCGAGCGGGTCGATCTGTCGGTGTGGTCGGAGCTCTTTGCCGACACGGCGGGTCTGCGCATGACGGGCGGCCGGGGCGCGAGCGTGACGCTGCGCTGCGGTCGGGGCGAAGACCCCGTGCGGGCGGCGGCGCAGCTGCTCACCCGCTACCTCGCCCTCAGGGAAAAGCTCATGGCCGAGTCGGCCGAGGCCCCGCCGGAGCAGACAGACCCGGCCGGCTGACAGACCGGCGCGCCGAAAAGACCGGACAACCGACAAAAAACCCCGGCGACGCAAAGCCGCGCCGAAAAGCGGCGAAAAAAACACGACCGCGGCCACGGACGCGGAGCGGCCGCCAAAAACCGCCGGAAAGCGGCGGCCGTGATCGCGGGATCCCCGCGGCGCCTCCGTACGTGACAAATCAAAAACGAGGAAACGATGGAAAAAAGCGAAAAAAAAGCAAAAACCCCCCGCATGATCGCCCTGATCGTGCTGGTATGCCTGCTCGCCGCGGCCCTGCTCGGGACCGGGGCGGCGCTGATCGCGCGGCGCGTCACGCGCGGGCCGGTGGTCTATCGCTATGAGGATCTGCGGGTGCGCGAGGGCGTGGTGCGATGCCTCTTTGCCTACTATCGCGCCGCCATCCCCGTCGCCTACGACGAGATCAGCGACACGCCCGCCTACTGGTCGGCGACGGTCGACGGGGTCAGCAACGGCGAGCGGTGGGGCGAGGCGGCCCTCCGGGGCGTGCGCGAGACCATCGCGGCGGCCCGCCTCTTTGACGAATGCGGGACGCTGTCCGAGAGCGAGCGCGAGCGTCTGCGCGCGGACCTGGACGAGGTATACGCCCGCGCGGGCGGCAGGGACGCCTATGACGAGCTGGCCGCACCGCTCGGCTTTGACCATCGGGATCTGGAGAGCGCGACGCTGCTGCTGCGCAAGGCGGCGCTGCTGGCCGACGCCCGCTGGGGCGAGGCGGGCGAGTCCGTGGACGCCGGGGCGCTCACGACCTATCTGAGAGACAACTACGTCTGCGTGCGCCTGATCCGCGTGCGCGTGACCGACAAGATGAAAAAGGTCGAAGAAGGCCTGTACGTGCTCGACGGAAGCCTGTACGTCACAGAGTCCCGCACCGACGAGGAGCAGGC
>JAGDBW010000096.1 GCA_017958845.1 Clostridia bacterium
CGTGCTGCTGCTGTCCCGCCGCCGCCCCCGCCTGCTCGCCGTGTGGGCGCTGTCGCTCGGACTGCTCGCCGCCGTCACGGGAGAACTCTTTTTCAACTTCCGGGCTTTTCGCTCGGCGCATCTGACGCCGGTCGACCTGACGCCCTATATCGCGGTCGGCGGGATCGTCCGGCAAGAAGAAGACCCCGAGGGCGGCCTGTCGCTCACCTCGACGGACAACAAGCGGGTCATCTGCGAGTTTTCCGGTTTTTCGATGCCTCTCTCCACCCTGCACGTCTCGATCGCCTGCGTGGGCGAAGACGGCGCCGAGGAGAGCGTGTCGATGACCGTCTACGCCAACGACGCCGGACACGAAACCATGAAGTCGCTGGGCGAGCGCACGGTCTGCGCGGGCGACCTCTCCTCCCACCTCGCTCTCAACACCGCCGGCGAGACCAGCCGTCTGCAGCTGGCCTTTTCCGGCTCGACCACCGGCTACCGCGTGCGCGAAGTGACCGCCAACGCCCGGCGCCCCTTCGTCTTTGTGTGGTGGCGGGCGGCGGGTGTGGCGCTGTTGGTCTTTTGCCTTTTTTTGCTCCGTCCCGGCTCGCCCGTGTGGGAGCGGCGCTTTGACGAGCGGACCGTCACGTCCCGCGTGGCCGCCGCCGTCGTGTGCGCGGCGGTGATCGGCGCGTCTCTGACCCTGCTCTTTTCCAACCGCTACATCAGCCAAAACGTCAACACCTATCACGACCAGTACCAACAACTGGCCCGACAGCTGAAAAAGGGCGAGGTCACCTATCCCGCCGAGCCGCCCGCGTGGCTGGCGGAACTCGACAACCCCTACGACACCGACGCGCGCTATGCAGAGGCGCGCATCCACGGCGGTTTTTATCGCTGGGACAGCGCCTACTACAACGGAAAGTACTATGTCTATTTTGGCGTCGTGCCGGCCGTGGTCGCCTATCTGCCCTACCATCTCCTGACCGGAAAAGACCTGCCCAACGGCTGGGCGGTCACCGCCTTTGTGCTGGTGTTTCTGCTGTGTCTGTGGGATCTGCTCCGCCGCGTCTTCGGCCGGCACTTTCCGGACGCGCCGGCGGTGCTGTTTCCGCTCTCCTACGTTTTGCTCGTATCCGGCGGCGGGCTCGTGGCGCTGCTCATCTACCCCGGCATGTACTGCGTGCCCATCTCCGCGGGGCTGGCTTTTTCGGCTCTGGGGCTGGACCTCTGGTACGCCGCGCTCGAACGCGAGCGGCTGTCGGCGTGGCGGCTCTGCCTCGGTTCGCTCTCCATGGCGCTCGTCGCCGGGTGCCGCCCGCAGATGGTGGTGCTGTCCTTTTTGGCACTGCCGCTCTTCTGGCGCGCGGTCTTCTCCGAGCGCACGCTCGGCTTTCGCTCCCGGGGCGCCGTCGGGCGGCTCCTCGCCTTTCTGCTGCCGTACGCGGTGATCGCGGCGGCGCTGATGTACTACAACGCCATCCGCTTCGGCTCTCCCTTTGACTTCGGCGCCAACTACAACCTGACCACCAACGATATGACCGTGCGCGGCTTTCGCCTCGACCGCACGGGGCTGGCGATCTTTCAGTATCTGCTGCAGCTGCCGGTCTTTACCTCCGTCTATCCCTTTATCCGCTCCACCTCGCTCAACACCGCCTACCTCGGCGTCACCATCTGGGAGGCCACCTACGGCGGCCTGTTTGCCATCGCGCCTTTTTCGCTCCTCTCGCTCGGCTGCTTTCGGCTGCGGCGGGCGCTGGCCGAACGCCGTCTCTTTGTCCCTGCGGTCATGCTGCTCGGCGGGGGCGTGCTGGTCGCCTGGGTGGACGCGCAGATGGCCGGACTGCTCCACCGCTACTTTGCCGACTTTTCGTCCATGATCCTCGGCGCGGCGCTGCTGGTCGCCGCGACGGTCATGGCCCGCGCGACCGAGCGGGAGAAAAAGGTCGTCCGGGCCTTTTTGATCGTCGGATGTCTGTGGTCGCTGTGGCACACGCTCACCGTCGCGCTCGCGGGCGGCTACGTCGCCGTGCCGATCAGCTGGCGCACCGCCCTGATGTTCTGGAGCTGAGGCCGCCCCGCATCCCCTCAAAAAATCGCCGTATCTACCGAAAGGATCGTGTATGCTGCCCAAAAAAACGAGAGAAATCGCCGTCCTGCTCCCGTGCTACAACGAGGAGCAGACCGTCGAAAAGGTGATCCGCGACTTTCTCGCCGCCCTGCCGACGGCGACGATCTACGTCTACAACAACAACTCCACCGACCGCACCGAGGAGATCGCGCGCTCGGTCGACGACGCGCGGGTGGTGGTCCGCCGCGAGTACCGGCAGGGAAAGGGGAGCGTGGTGCGCAGCATGTTCCGCGATATCGACGCGGACTGCTATCTGATGGCCGACGCCGACGACACCTACCCCGCCGAGCACGCGCCCGAGATGGTCGCGGCGGTGCTGGACGTGGGATTTGATATGGTCATCGGCGACCGCCTCTCCACCCCCTACTATACCGAAAACAAGCGCCGCTTTCACAACGTCGGAAACCGACTGGTCAAACGACTGGTCAACCGGCTCTTCGGCGGCAGCGTCAAGGACATCATGACCGGCTACCGCGCCTTCAGCTACGACTTTGTCAAGAGCGTGCCGATCCTCTCCGACGGCTTTGAGGTCGAGACCGAGATGACCATCCACGCCCTCGACAAACGCCTGCACCTCAAGGAGATACCGATCCGGTACCGCGACCGCCCGGCCGGCAGCGTCTCCAAGCTCCATACCGTCCGCGACGGCCTGCGGGTGCTCGGCACCGTGTTCTTTATGTTCCGCGACTACCGCCCGCAGCGCTTTTTCGGCGCGTTTTCGGCGCTCTTCGGCCTCGCCGGCGTCGGCTTCTTTTTGCCGGTCTTGATCGAGTATTTTCGGACGGGGCTGGTCCCCCGCATCCCGACCCTGATCGTGTCGGTGCTGTTCTTTCTCGCCGCTCTGCTCTCCTTTGCGGTCGGGAGCATCCTCGAAGTCATCATCAAAAAGGACCGTCAGGCGGCCATGGTCGATGTCGCCAATCGGAAACGCCCCTGAAAAAACGTCCGGGAAAGTATCAGATCATGTCAACGGAATACGACAAAAAAGACAAAAACCCCACCCCCGCCGAGCCGGAAAGCGCACCGGAAACGAGCACAGAGGAGACGACGGACGAAGGACCGACCGCTCCCGCTCCCGCCGGCCCGCGCCGCGATATCTGGGACAGGCTCATGCATCTGCCGCTGCTGCGGATCTTTGAGCCGTTTTATCGCGCGCACAAAGAGGTGCTGCTCTACCTGTTTTTCGGCGTCGTGACGACGCTGGTCAGCTGGGGGCTGTTCTGGCTGTTCGACTACGGCCTCCGTATGCACGAGTTGGTCGCCAACGCCCTGTCGTGGATCCTGACGGTCTTTGTGGCCTTTCTGACCAACCGCGTGTGGGTGTTCGATTCGCCCACGCGGACCGTCGGCGCGTTTTTGCTCCAGATGCTGCGCTTTTATCTCGGCCGCGTCGCCACGCTGCTGATCGAGGAGGGGATCCTCTACGTCTTTATCACCCGGCTCGGCTGCCCCGATATGTGGGTCAAGATCGCGGCCAGCGTGGTGGTGGTCGTGCTCAACTACGTGTTCAGCAAGTGGCTGATCTTCCGCAAACGAAAAGCGCCCCGCCCCGACGATCAAGGGACGGCGTGACCTGCGGGCGCGCCGGAAAGCATATACGACCCAAAGGATCGCTGCGTAAGCGACCGAAAGGCCGGATCATGACCGGTTTTCTTCATAACCGGAACAACAAAAGAATATGAAAGAAAAAGAAGCGCACCGGCGGTACGCTTCTTTTTTCGCTTCGTTTCGTTTCGTCCCGTTCCGCGGGCCGTTCCGCCCGTCGGCCGTGCCCGGCCGTGCGGGATCGGTCGGTCTCGCCGGCGCCGCTTTGGTCAGCGGCGGGGAAAGAGCGACGTCTCGACCGACAGGGCGGCAAAATCGCCGGCGGCCGGTCCGGCGTCGCTCTTTGTTTGCACCCGCTCGCGCTCGGCGGTCAGCAGCGCCACGGTCAGAGACGCCCGCGCGCGCAGACGCAGATCGTCAAAGAAGTCGCGGTTGGCACCGTCGCTCCACGGCTCGTCCGCGGGCGCGACCCGGCAGACGATCCACACCGAGCCGGCCTCCTCGACCGCCGTCGCCTCCCCCTCCCCGAGGGTGAGGGCCGCCGCCGTCACGTCCGGATAGACGGCTCCAAAGGCGCGGGTGTAGGCCGAGCCGTCCGAGAGGTAACAGACGCCCCGCGTGTCGGCCATGGCGGGGTCTTCGTTATACGCCGCCCACAGCGCGTCGAGGTCCTGCCCGCCGAGGCGGGCCGGGTCGGCCGCGTCCAGCCCCAGCGCGGCGCGGAGCTCGTCGGCTCTTTCGCGCTGCGCGGCCTGTTCCTCGTCGGTGCGGGGCTCGGTGACGTACCGGCTTCCGTCGAGCACGTACAGGCCTTCTTCGTCTTTTTTCATCTTGTCGGTCACGCGCACGCGGATCAGGCGCACGCAGACGTAGTGGTCTCTCAGATAGGTCGTGAGCGCCCCGGCGTCCACGGACTCGCCCGCCTCGCCCCAGCGGGCGTCGGCCAGCAGCGCCACCTTGCGCA
>JAGDBW010000097.1 GCA_017958845.1 Clostridia bacterium
ATGATCGACGTCAGCCCGCTCTTTGACTTTGCGGTGTTCAACGTGGCGGATTCCTTCGTGTGCGTCGGCGCGGCGCTGCTCATCCTCTGGTATCTGCTGGACTGGATCAGAGAAGAAAAAGAAAACAAACGCCGGGCCGCCGCAGCCGAAGCCAACGCAGCCGAAGCCGCAACTACCGAAACCGAAACCTCTGCCGAAACCCCCGCCGCGCCCGCCGACCGGCCGGCGCCGAAAGCGGCCCCGCATCCGACAAACATCGACGAACCCTCCGTCTCCGGGCAGACAGCCGACGCGGACGACGGACAAGACGATCGGGCGGCGCGCCATGAATAAACACGCACCGAACGCCCCCGACAAGATCGACCCGACCGGCGGGATCGAAGAGATCGAAGACACGGACGAAACCGAAGCGATCGACGGCCGCGGAGCCGGCGCGACCGGGACCTATCTCCCCGCCGGGGAGGACGTCGGCCGGCGGCTGGACCTCTACGTCGCCGGGGCGGCGGGGGTCTCCCGCACCGCGGCGGCGCGCCTGATCGAGACGGGCGCCGTGCTGGTCAACGGCCGGCCGGCCGACAAAAAATACGCCCTCCGCGCGGGCGACGCGGTGCGCGTCGCTCTGCCCGCCCCCGCCGAGACCGCGGCCGTGCCGCAGGACATCCCGCTCGACGTCGTCTATGAGGACGACGACCTGCTCGTGATCGACAAGCCGCAGGGGATGGTGGTGCATCCCGCGCCGGGCAACCCCGACGGCACGCTGGTCAACGCTCTGCTCGCCCACTGCGGCGACTCGCTCTCGGGCATCGGCGGCGAGATCCGCCCGGGCATCGTCCACCGCATCGACCGCGACACCAGCGGTCTTCTGGTAGTCGCCAAGAACGACGCGGCGCACCGCTGTCTCTCCGAGCAGCTCTCCGGCCATCGCCTGCGCCGCACCTACTTTGCGCTGGTACGCGGCGCGCCGACCGACGACGAAGGGACGATCTCGCTGCCGCTCGGCCGCGACCCCCGCGACCGCAAGAAGATGGCGGTCATCCGCGACCCCGCCCTGCGCTCGCGCGAGGCGGTCACGCACTACACGGTGCGGGAGCGCTTTTCCGGCGCGTCGCTGTTGGAGTTGGAGCTGGAGACCGGCCGCACCCACCAGATCCGCGTGCACATGGCGGCCATCGGCCACCCGGTGCTGGGCGACCCTCTCTACGGCGGAAAGCCCACCCCGCTCGAAAAAAAGCACGCCCGCCTGCTCCACGGCCAGTGCCTGCACGCGGGCCGGCTCCGCTTTGTCCACCCGCGCACGGGCGAGGAGATGACCGTCGCCTGTCCGCCGCCCCCGGACTTTGAAAAACTGCTCGCCCTCCTGCGCGCCGACGCCTGACGTCGGCGCTTTTCGTTCGCCGCCGGACCCTGAAAAACGGCTCGCCCGCCTGCCCTCTCGCCACGCCTCTCCGAGCCGCTTGCCCGCCGCGCTCCCGCCGCGCTTTGTTTGGCTTTCCGCCCTCTTTTCGCCCCGCTTGCCCCCTAACCGCCGCCCGCCCCGCCTTTTGCGGCCGCGGTTTTTGTCGACCTTTCCGCCCGGCTTCGCCCGGCTGCTTCCGTGCTCCCGCCGCCCGCCGCGCAAGCGCAAAACGCCCCCCGACACGCCCCGAAATTTTTTTGCTTTTCCCTCTTGCTTTTTGCTGTGCGGTGTGGTAGAATAGTGCCTGCTATGGAGGCATAGCTCAGTCGGTAGAGCACTCGCTTCACATGCGAGGGGTCACAGGTTCGAGTCCTGTTGTCTCCACCACTGCAGACAACTTGATACGGAGGCTTAGCTCAGTTGGCTAGAGCACATGCTTGACGTGCATGGGGTCATAGGTTCGAGTCCTATAGTCTCCACCATGAAAAACAGCACCCGCAAGGGTGCTTTTTTCGTGGTGATGACTTACTTGCTCGAACCTCTCTGCCGCTCCCTTTTTGCCGCCGTATTTTCTCAGCTTCGCGCGGCAGACAGCTGTTGACGCGCACACCGCGTCAACAGGTTGGGTTCTGAGTCCTATAGTCTCCACCAAAAACCCGCATACCCCTGTTTGGGGTGTGCGGGTTTTTTGATCGGACCGCATCGGTCGAACCTATGCGGTTTGCCGACGCCTTGCGGCGGCGAACCGGGTCGTCCCGCCTTCCGTTTCAGCCACCTCTCTGCCGAAAGTCGGGCGGGACGATATGGGTAGCGCCTTCGGCGCGTCGAGTCCTATCATCTCCACCATGAAAAACAGCACCCGCAAGGGTGCTTTTTTCGTGGTGACGACTTACTTGCTC
>JAGDBW010000098.1 GCA_017958845.1 Clostridia bacterium
CACGGCCTCTCCGTCCGCCTCCCGGTCGGCGCGGTCGTCCGTCCGGTCGTCCGGCGTCGTCAGATCGACCACGTGGTGGCCCGCCGCGCGGAGCGTCCGCGCGGCGGCGGTCATACGGGCGTCGCCGCCCAAGCGAAAAAACAGCATATCATCACCTCAAAGGGACAGCGCGGCGAAAAAACAAAAATCCTCCGTCCGGCGGAGAGGGGCGGCTCTTTTCCGCCCCGATGACAGTCTATGCCGCGCGCGTTTTTCGGTGCGTGGTCGCGGCGGCTTCTGAGCGCGGCGCGCGGCGAACAGAGAGGGCGAAAAGAAAGGACAAAAAGAGAGGACAAAAAGAGAGGACAAAAAGAAAGGACGAAAAGAGAGAACGAAAAGGCCGCGCGGGGCGCGGGACAAAAAAAGACCGCCGGAGGCGGTCGGAAAAGGCAAAGAAAGGAGAGGGACGACCCCGTAGACCCGACGGGCCGCGGGGCGAAAAAGGCGGGTCAACAGGGCAGGTAGCGGGCAAAGAGCGCCTTGACGCCCAGGAGGATCAGGATGATCCCGCCGCAGAGTTCCGCTCCCCGCCGCCAGCGGTGGCCGAAAAAGTGGCCGACGCGCACGCCCGCGGCCGAGAGGAAAAAGGTGACGAGACCGATGGAGAGGCACGCCGTCAGCGCGCGGCCGACGGTGGCGATGTCCATGGCGGGAAAGGTGACGCCCGCCGCCAGCGCGTCGACGCTGGTGGCGATCGCCATGCCGAGCATGGGCAAGAAGCGCAGGGAGGGGTCGGCTTCTTCCGCTTTGGAAAAGCTCTCGCGGATCATGTTGAGCCCGATGCAGAGGAGCAG
This sequence comes from Clostridia bacterium, assembly GCA_017958845.1. GTDB lineage: Bacteria > Bacillota > Clostridia > Oscillospirales > CAG-272 > UBA1740. The sequence goes on from JAGDBW010000098.1 coordinate 834, forward strand.
CGCAAACGCCAGCCACGGCACCCAAGAGCTGATGCTCCGCTCAAAGAAAGCGCCGACAAAATAGCCCAAAAAGGGCATGATCGCCTGAAACCCCCCAAACCAAAGGCCGACGAGGAGGGGTTGGCGCGGTTTGAGCGTGGGCTGAGCGAGGCCTTTGCACAGCGCGACGGCAAAGGCGTCCATAGAGAGCGCGACGGCGAGCAGGGCGATGTCGATCAGATACATGAAAAGACCTCGAAAGGACAGACTTGAGCGGGCGGAGTGTCCGGGCGGCCTCCGCGCCGTCGCGCAAACGTATGCCCGGCGGGGCGATTTGAGAACGGCAAAAGTCAGATCTTCTGATTGCGCACGTCTACGCCGGAAAAGACGAGGGGACGGAACTCGCCGAGCAGACGGCTGGTGACGCGGTCGTCGTAGCGCGCGCGCAGGTCGGCGACCGAGAGGTTGGTGTTGATGACGGTGGAGCGGCCTTGGTTGATGCGGGTGTTGAGCAGGTGGTAGAGGCACGAGAGGGAGAAGGGCGTTTTGAACTCGGTGCCCAGGTCGTCGACGACGAGCAGCTCGCACGTCTCGTACTTGTCGGCGGCAAACTCATCCTCCCCGCGACCGGCGCGGAAGTGGTCGTGCTCATACGCGCCGATGATGTTCTGCGCGCTGTCGCTGCACACGTCGTAGCCCCGCTCGATCACCCGGCAGGCGAGGGCGGTGGAGAGGTGCGTCTTGCCCAGTCCGGTGGGGCCGATGAGCAGCAGAAACAGGGGCCGCTCGGGCGAAAAGTCCTCGGCCGCGGACTGCGCCGCCTCCAGGTTGCGCTGCATGGAGACCCGGTCGTCGCCGTGATAGTAGTCGAGCGAAAAGGTGTCAAAGGTCTGCGTCTGCGCCAGCCGTCCCAGCCCGCTGGTACGCAGGCCTTCCATGGCCAGCGCGCGCTTCATGCAGGCGCACAGGCCGGTCTCGGTCCGGCCGGTGTCCCGGCACACGGCGCAGGCGTAGCGCGGCTCGGTGTAGTCGGCCGGCAGGCCGAGATGGGCCAGCAGATCCCGCCGCGCCTGCTGCAGCGACAGATTTTCCGCACGCAGGCGCGCCAGCTCCGCGTCCTTTTCGGGCGAGGGCTCGCGGCACGCGATCTCAAACAGGCGCATGCCCGTCTGCCCCAGCGCGCGGTCGATCTCCCACGCTTCGGGGTGCTCCGCGTGCAGGCGCCGGCGGCGCTCCTGCGCCGCGGTCTCGGCGTCGGTACGGCTCTTTCTCAGCCGCTCTGTGACGGTGCGATAGTTTTCCTGATTGTATGACATGGCGGTCTCCTTTTTTCGGGGACGGTTCTTTCGGGTTTGTCAGGGTTTCGGGTCGGCCGGCGGCGCGTCGGGCGCCTCGTCCGGCTTTTTGGCGGGGTATTCGCGGTAGCTGCGCTCCAGCGCGCGGGCAAAGAAGTCCTCGGTCGAAAAGCTCCCGCCGTCGGAGGGGGAGTAGGCGCCGCGGACGGCCGCCGCGCTCGTTTTTCGCTCGCGCTTTTCTTTTTCGAGCAGGGCCTCCACGTCGGCCAGCGTCCGGCAGCCCGCGCCGTGCCAGCGGGCGAGCACCGAGTCGGTGTAGCGCACCAGCGCCTTTTGCTTTTGGTCCACCGTGATGTCATAGGCCAGCCCGATCACGTCCATATCAAAGCCAAAGTCGCACACCCAACGCCCAAAGCAGTCGGTCTCGGTCTTGGAGAGCGCCCGCTCGCCGATGCCGAAGAGCTTTCGCAGGCGGCCTTCGGCCGAGAGGGCTTTTTCGCGCCGTTTGAGATGTTCGTCCAGTCGGGCGGGCGTGTCGATCCCGTCGTCGGAGAGGCCGATGGCGATCCGCTCGAGGTAGCGCAGGGTCTTTTTGTTCTGTTTGACGCACCAGCCGGCGAGGGTGAGGACGTAGGCGTCGTCCAGTCCCAGCTGTTCGGACAGTCCGACCACCACGGAGATCTCGGCGGGGTTGAACAGCCGCCCGTAGAGCGTCTGGCACTCGTCGATGAGCGCCCCCAGGTCGTGCTCTCGGATGTAGGCCGCGTCCTCGGCTTCGGTCTGCGGGGCGAGGTTGCGCGCGGAGGCGAGCGGCTTTTTGGCGGGTGTCCGGTCGGCGGTCACGCCGCACTCCTGCCAAAAGGCCAGCGCCCCCCGTACCCGCGCCGCGCTGCACCCGGCCGCGCGCGCCAGGTCCGAGACGCCCGCGCCGTCGTCCAGCGCGAGCAGACATACCAGCACCCGCAGATCTTCTGCGGTCGCTTCTTTGAGATGGTCGCCAAACGGGAGCCGTTCGAGCGCCCGGAGCAGGTCGGTCTTGTCTTTCATGTCGTTTCTCCCGTGCGGCGGCGCATCCGGTAGCAGAGTTCGAGCAGCGAGTCGGAGAGGTGCATGTTTTCGATCTCCATGCCCGGTATGCGCAGGTCGAGTTCGGTGTCCGAAAAGTTCCAGATGCCCCGCACGCCGGCCCGCGACAGCGCTTCGGCGCAGGGGAGCGCCTGCTCGCGCGGGACGGCCAGGATGGCCAGCGTGACGCGCTTTTCGCGGCACCACGTCTCCATCTCGGCGGAGTCGAGGACGGGGATACCCGCCACGGTCGTGCCGATGAGGGCGGGGTTTGTCTCAAAAACGGCCAGTTTGCGTATGCCGCGGCGTTCCAGCATGGCCGAGCTGACCAGCGAGTGGCCCAGGTGCCCCAGCCCGACAAAGACGGCGCTGTAATGCTCCTCGGCGCCCAGCAGCTCCCCGATCTTTTGGTAGAGGTAGCGGACGTTGTAGCCGTAGCCCTGCTGTCCGAAACCGCCAAAGCAGTTGAGATCCTGGCGGATCTGGGAGGCGGTGACGCACATGCGCCGGGACAACTCGGACGAGCTGATGCGCGTCCGGTCTTCCCGGAGCAGCTCGCCCAGGTAGCGGTGGTAGCGGGGCAGCCGTTTGATGACGGCGGCCGACACGGCGCGCGGCGGGGCGGCGCGTTTTTCGCGGTTGTTTTCGCAGTCGACAGGTTTCATGATCGTTTCCTTTGGAGGCCGGCAAACGCTTGCGGCAGGCGGCTTTTTTGCGGTTTTCCACATCTGCGGGTGTTGATAGTGTGGAAAAGGATGTGAAAAAAGCGGGCGAATTTCAAAAAAATGTGGAAAACCCGGGACCCGACCGCTCGGCGAGAGAAAAGCGCGGCCAAAAAAGCGGTCGGCCGGGCAAAACGTCACCGGAGAGGCGGGGGCGGGAGGCGCGATCGGGCGCGGCGGAGGCGGTCGGTCCGTCGCGGCTTCGGCGGACGCGCCGAGGGGACGCGCCGGGGGAGCACGGAGAGGGAGACGCCCGCGTCTTTTACGGCTCGTCGGCGGCGCTGGCGTTGAGCGAGCTGTCGGCGAGGCGTCCCGCCCGGTATTCGCGATAGCCCTGGGCGGCGACCATCAGGCCGTTGTCGCCGCAGAGAGCGGGCGGCGGGGCGGAAAAGGGCAGACCCGTCTCGGCGCACAGCGCCCGCAGACGCTCGCGCAGATGCGAGTTGGCCGACACGCCGCCGGCCGCGACCACGCCGTGGAGGGTGTGGCGCTCCAGCGCCATGCGCACCCGGGAGCAGATGCCCTCGGTCACCTCGGCGGTAAAGGCGGCGCAAAAGGCGTCGCGGTCGATCGCCTCCCCCGTCTGCCCGGCGTGGTGCAGCAGGTTGACGGCGGCGGTCTTGAGACCCGAAAAGGAAAAGTCGAGCGAGCCGTCTCCCATGACGGGGGCCGGCAGGCGCAGGGCCGCGTGCGGCCGGACGCGCCGGATGTATCCGGTGACGGTCGGTTCCTCCGGGCACAGCCGGGCGTAGGCCTCGGCCGACGCGCGGTCGAAGGCCGCGCCGGCCGGGTAGGAAAAGCCGAGCAGACGCCCCACTTTGTCAAACGCCTCGCCCGCCGCGTCGTCGCGGGTGGCGCCGATCTCGCGAAAGGTGACGTCGTCCTCGACGATATACATCGAGGTATGTCCGCCCGAGACGGCCAGCGCCAGGTAGGGCGGCGGCGGGACGGGATCGAACACCGAGGCGACCGACGCGGCGGCGACGTGGGCTTTCATATGATCCACCGCTACCAGCGGCAGACCGCGGGAGACGGCCAGCGACTTGGCAAAATTGACGCCCACGAGCAGCGCACCGATCAGCCCCGGATGCGAGGTGACGGCCACCAGCCCGAGCGCGGAGACGTCGATCCCCGCGCTTTGGAGCGCCGAGGCGGTCAGGCCGGAGATGGCCTCCGTGTGCGCCCGCCCGGCGATCTCCGGCACCACGCCGCCGTAGAGGCGGTGGAGGGGGATCTGGCTGTGGATGGCGTCGGAAAGCGGAAAGTAGCCGCTCTCGTCCGCGCGCAGAACGGCCACGGCCGTTTCGTCACAAGAACTTTCGATACCCAAAATATACATACGATCACTCTTTTTTGTGGTTGCGGAAACGGGCGTTTTTCGGACGCCGGTCTTTTTTTGAGAGGCGGATGGGCGGCGGTCTGTCGGATCGGCCGGCCGCCGGACGATCAGTCGCCGTCCTGTCTTTGGGGCGGGAGGCGGAGGCGCATGCACAGCGCGTCCTCGACCGGGTCCGTGTAGTAGCGGGGGCGCGCGCCGCACCCGACCCAGCCGAGGCGGCGATAGAGCGCGAGGGCGGCGGCGTTGGAGACCCGCACTTCGAGATAGCCGTCGGTGCAGCCGCGGTCACGCAGATCAGAGAGCGCGCGCCGCAGCAGGGCCTGACCCAGTCCGCGCCGCCGCAGCGAGGGCAGAACGCCCACGCGCAGCACTTCAAACTCCGGCGGGATGACCCGGAGCAGCAGATAGCCGGCGGGTCGGCCGCCGCAGAGCAGCAGCAGTCCCTCTCCGACGGGACTCGTCAGATGCGAGGCGACGGCCGACAGAGGCCACGGGTGGGCGATGGTCTGCCGCTCCATTTCGGCCAGCAGCTCCGCGTCCTCCGCCGTCGCGGGGCGAAAGGTGAGCGCGTCATTCATCGCTGCAGCGCCTCCCGGATCTCGGCCAGCGCCCGGTCATAGTCCTCCTGCGTGCCGCCCCAGGGGTCGGCGATCTCGCCCAGCACCCGGATCTTTTCGGCGTGGGCGGGATAGGCGCAGCAGAGCGTCATCGCGTGAGAAGAAGAGAGACAGATCAGCTCGTCCGCCCACCTCGCCGTCTCCTCGTCCATCAAGGCGGAGAGATGATGTTCGTAGTCGTTTCCCGGTGTGCTGGGGACGCCCGCCTTTCGCAGGGCCTCGACGGCATAGGGATGGATGGGGTGCCCCGGATGGGCCGCGACGCCGCGGCTGACGGCGTGCGTCGGCTCGCCGCGGTGCAGATGGTTGTAGACCGCCGCCGCCATGGGCGAGCGGCAGGTGTTGCCCGTACAGACAAAGCACACCCGACGGATCCGGCAGGGCGGCGCTTCGGTCGGCTGTTTTTGGGGGGCGAGGGTCACGGAGTCCGGCATAACTGCTCCTTTTTTGGGTCATAAAGGGCGCGGCTCCGGCATAGGATATGCCAAAACGACGCCCTCACAAACGTGTCGGTCGGCGCGCGGGGGCGGGAGAAGAGGTCACAAATGGATCGAAAGAACGCCAAGGCCCTGATCGTCGCGCTGCTGGCGCCGCTCGGTGTGGGAGCGGCGGCCGCGCTTTTGTCGCCCGGGATGCGGGATTTTTATGCGAGCGGGATCAATCGCCCGCCGCTTTCGCCGCCCGGATGGCTGTTTCCGGTCATCTGGACGCTGCTCTATCTCGCCATGGGCTACGCGTCCTATCTGGTATGGAAACGGGGAGACTGCATCTTTCGCCCCACGGCGCTGCTCGCCTACGCGGTACAGCTGATCCTCCACTTCTTTTGGCCCCTGTTTTTCTTTGGGCTGCGGGCGTTTGCGCTGTCGTTTTTCTGGCTGCTCTTGCTGCTCACGGCCGCTTTGGCGACGCTGATCTACTTTTTTCGCTGCGAGCGGCGCGCGGGGTGGTGGTTCTCGCCCTACGTGGTGTGGCTGGTCTTTGCGGCCTATCTCAATCTGGGGGTGTGGATCCTCAACTGACCCCGCTCTCCCCCGCCGGTCGGCGGGGGCTTTTTTTGTCTGATCGTGCGGCGCGCCCGCGGGGGAGAGTCCTCTTTTTGGGAGAGAGGGGCGGGGGTTTGCGCGATTCTGGTCTCGTTTGGCTCTCTTTATGACTCTTTGGCGGTGACGGCGATCGAGAGCTCCCGCAGCGACGCGTCGTCGGTAAAGGAGGGCGCGCCGGTCATCAGTTCGCTGGCGTTTTGCACCTTGGGGAAGGCGATCACGTCGCGGATGTCCTCAAAGCCCAGCGTCAGCGCGACCAGCCGGTCCAGCCCGAAGGCCAGCCCGCCGTGCGGCGGCACGCCGTACTGGAACGCGTCGAGCAAAAAGCCGAACTTTTCTCTCGACTCCTCTTCGGTCATGCCGAGCACGGCAAACATGTGCGACTGGAGCTCCGCATCGTGGATGCGGATGGAGCCGCCGCCGATCTCGGTGCCGTTGAGCACGATGTCGTAGGCCTTGGCGCGGACGCGGCCGGGGTCGCTGTCGAGGTACTGCACGTCCTCGTCCATCGGGGAGGTGAAGGGGTGGTGCTTGGCATAAAAGCGGCCGTCCTCCTCGCTGTATTCGAGCAGCGGGAACTCGGTCACCCACAAGAACTTGTAGTCGTGCGGGTCGAGCAGGCCGAGGCGTCTGGCGCATTCGACGCGCAGGGCGCCCAGGGCGTCGTAGACGACGTTGTTTTTGTCGGCGACGAGCAGCAGCAGGTCGCCGCACGCGACCTGCGTGCGCTCGAGCAGCGCCCGGGTCTCGGATTCGGTCAGGAACTTGGCAAACGAGGAGGAGATCTCGCCGGCTTCGTTCTTTTTGAGCCACGCGAGGCCCTTGGCGCGGTAGGTCTTGGCGAGGTCGGTCAGCGCGTCGATCTCCTTGCGGGAAAAGGCGGCGCCGCCCTTGACGTTGATGGCGCGCACCGAGCGGCCGGGCGCCGTGTTGTCGGCAAAGACGCCGAAAGCGCACCCCGCAAAGAGCGAGGAGACGTCGCACAGCTCAAAGCCGAAGCGGAGGTCCGGCTTGTCGGAGCCGAAGCGGTCCATGGCCTCGGCGTACGGCATCTTGACAAAGTCGTAGTCGAGCCGGACGCCGCAGAACTCGCGAAACAGGTATTTGATAAAGCCCTCGTGCACCGCCATCACGTCGTCGGCGGTCACAAAGGACATCTCGGTGTCGATCGGGGTAAACTCCGGCTGACGGTCGGCGCGCAGGTCCTCGTCGCGGTAGCAGCGCGCGATCTGAAAGTAGCGGTCAAAGCCGGAGAGCATCAGCAGCTGTTTGTAGAGCTGGGGCGATTGGGGCAGAGCATAGAACTTGCCCGGGTGGAGGCGGCTGGGGACGAGATAGTCCCGCGCGCCCTCGGGGGTGGGCTTGATGAGGTTGGGCGTTTCGATGTCGATAAAGCCCTCGGCGGCATAGTAGTCGCGCGCGATCTTGGTGATGCGGGAGCGCGCCATGATGTTGCGCTGCATGTCCGGGCGGCGCAGATCGAGAAAACGGTAGCGCATCCGCACGTCGGCGCGGACGGGGCTGTTTTCCACCACGTCAAAGGGCGGGGTCTTGGAGGACGACAGGACTTTCAGCTCGTCCACGGCGATCTCGATCTCGCCGGTCGGCAGGGTCCGGTTGATCGCTCCCTCGCCGCGGGAGCGCACCACGCCCTTGGCGCACAGGACGTACTCGGAGCGGATGGAGTAGGCGGCGTCGCGGATCGACGGCTCCGTGTGCTCGTCAAAGGACAGCTGGATGATCCCGGAGCGGTCGCGCAGGTCGATAAAGATCAGGCTGCCCAGGTTGCGCTGTTTCTGGACCCAGCCCATCACGCAGACGCGCCGTCCGAGGTCACGGGCGGACAGCTGTGCGCAGTAGCAGGTGCGTTTGTCATTTGCGGTCAAAAGTTCTGCCATATGGTTGTTTCTCCTCTGTCGGATAGATAGAATTTCCTTTGTTTTGTGTCTGCTTTTCCGGCTGTCCGGCGGGCGGCCGGGTCGTCCCGGGGCGTCTGCGGTCCGGAAAGCGTCCTCGTCTGTGGGGATCGGGTTTTTGTCTTTTTTGGGTCTGTTCCGGGTCTGTCTCGGTCGTGTCGGGGCGCCGCGGGGGCGGGATCGCGCCGGGCGCGCTCCGTCAGGCCTCTGTCTGCCCGAGGGCGCGGACGATCGCCTCCAGCAGGATGCGCGCGGCCTCTTCGGGATCGGAGGTCGTGACGGTACAGCCGGCCGCGCAGCGGTGTCCGCCGCCGCCAAAGGCGGCGCAGACGGCCGAGACGTCGAGACCGGCGGACCGGAGCGAACATTTGGTGACGCCGTCGGCCGTCTCGCGGGCGACCAGAGCGACGTCGGTGCACTCGATCTCGCGCAGTACCTCGATGGCGCTCTCAAAGTCGTCGGGCGTCCGCCCCTCCTCGGTCTGCTCGCGCCGGGTCAGCGCCAGCCAGCGGACGCGTCCGCCCGGCAGCGCGCGGTGTTTGGTCGCCGCCAGCACCTCGGCGCTGAGCTGCCCCGGCGTCTTGGAAAAGAAGAGACGGCGGACCAGTCCCGCCGCGTCGGCGCCGGCGTCGAGCAGCCGGGCGGCGATGCGCAGCGTGGCGGGCGTGGTGTTGGAAAAGCGAAAACAGCCCGTGTCCGACAGGATGGCCGCGTAGAGCGCGTCGATGAGGCGCCGGTCGGCGGTCAGCCGCTCCTCCCCGGCGGCGCAGAGCAGCCGCCACACGATCTCGCCGCAGGCGGCGGCGCGGGGGTCGATCAGATGGTCGGCAAAGGGCCGGCCGCTCTGATGGTGGTCGATCATGATCGCCGGAGAAAACGGGCCGCCGATCAGGGACTCGAGCCGACCGAGCTGGGTCGGCGCCGCTACGTCCACCGTCAGCGAGAGATCCGTGTCGGCGGGCAGATCGTCCGAGACGGCGATCCCCTCGACCAGAAACGCCAGTCGCGCGGGCACGGGATCGGGGCAGACCAGCGTCGGGCGTTCTCCCCACGCGGTCAGCATCCGGCACAGAGCCGCGCCGGAGCCCACGCAGTCGCCGTCCGGGCGGGTGTGGATGAGTACCGCCGGCCGGCGGCAGGCGCGGAGCCGCTCCAGCGTGCGGGCAAAGGTCAGGGCACGGCAGCGCGTCATGGCTCGTCCTCCTCCCCGTGTCCGCCGGTCTGCGGGCGGATCTGACGGAGCAGCTCGGCGATGCGCTGTCCGTGCTCCATGGCGTCGTCGCGCACAAAGATCAGCTCGGGCGTGATCCGCAGATTGAGGCGGGTGGCCAGCGCGTGGCGCAGCGCCCCGGCGGCGCCTCTCAGCGCACGGTCGACGTCCTCGCCGCCGGAGATGGAAGAATAGTAGACTTTTGCGATCTTCAGGTCCGGCGAGACCTCGGCCCGCGTGACGCTGGTCAGGTTGTCCGACAGGCGCGGATCGACCAGTTCCCGCACGGCGACGGCCAGCTCTTCGGTGACGGCGTCGTTGATGCGGTCTTTGCGATATTTTGACATAGGTTGTCCTTTCACGCCCTCGCGGGCGGGGTTTGGATGATCGTGGGTCAGCGGCGCGGCCGTCAGGGGGCGGGTGCGCGCTCGCAGACCGGCTGTC
>JAGDBW010000099.1 GCA_017958845.1 Clostridia bacterium
CACGTTGGAAAGAAACACGTCTTCCATCTGTTCGTCCCGGGCGAGCGACCAGAGCGCTTCGCCGTAGACGCGCGGCGCGTCGTTCATGGCGTGTCTCCTGTCCTTTTTTTCTTTTTCTGTTTTCTGTTGGGTCGTCCGGTCGTCCGGTCGGACAGTCCGGTCTTTCGGTCGCGGACGGCGCGAGGCCGCCCGCCGGGTGCGCGGATCATCCGCCCCGTCCCCGGCCGGCGTTCTGTCCGGCCTCGACGGGTGAGCCGCCGAACGCCAAAGCGGCGCTCGCAAACGGAGGAGCGGCGCGTCAGGCGCGCCGGTCGGTCTGTCCGATCTGCGCGATACAGCGGTCGATCATGGCGCGGTGGTCTTCTTCGCCGATCTCGCGGCCGACGACCTTTTCCGCTATGTCGACCGACATCTCGGCCACTTCGTCCTTGACGCTGTTGATCATCTGTTTGCGTTCCTGCTCGAGGTCGCGCCGGGCCTTGATCTTCATCTGCTCGACCTTGCGGCCCGTGTCGGCCAGGATCTCGTCCGACACCTCGCCCGCCTGCGTCATGGCGCGGCGAACGATCCCGCGCGCCTCCTCGTCGGCGGCGGCGAGCTTGTCTTCATAGAGCATTCTGGAGCGGGCGGCCTCCGTCTTGGCGTCTTCGGCGTCCCGGTAGAGCGTGTCCAGCTCTTCTTTGCGGCGTGCGAACATCGCCTGCACGGGCTTGAACAAAAACTTTTTGAGGATCAAAAACAGGATCAGCAGATTGCACAGCGAAATGACGATCTGCCAGATGTTGACGGTGATGAGCCCTTGCACTTCCGGCATACGCGGTCGACCTCCTTTCCGGGTTCTTTACGCCTGTTTTCAGGCGCCGGTGATGAGCCGCACAAACATGTTGGGCGCGACAAAGACGAGCATCACGGCGATAAACAGGGCGTAGATACCCGTGGTCTCGGCGAGACCGCACCCGATAAACATGGTGCGCGTGACGTCTTTTTTGCTCTCCGGCTGGCGGGCGATGCTCGCGATGGCCTGTCCGACGGCGTATCCTTCGCCGATGGCGGGGCCGATGCCGGCGATCATGGCGATGCCCGCGCCGAGGGCGCAGCATCCGAGAGCGATGGCGATGGCGAGTTGCATGATGGTTCCTCCCAAAAAGGTGTTTTTATTTTGTTTTTCGTTTGCTTGTTCGTTTTTTGTCGGTTTGTTCGGCCGGTCCGGCGACGGGGTTTTTCGGCCGGCCGGGGCGCGGCGTTCTGCGGCGTTCTTTTCTTTTTTCGGTTTTTCTATTTTCGGCTTTTTTCGGCCTTTTTTCGGCGGGCGTCAGCTCTTTGCGCGCCGGCGGGCGGCTTTGGCACGTTTCTTTTGCTGCCGCTCGAGGTACTTTTCTTCCGGAAAGCCGGTGGTGATGTAGAGCATGGACAACATGGCAAACACAAAGGCCTGCAAGAGTCCGCTGAACAGATCAAAGTAGAGCGACAGCACCGCCGGGAGCCCCACGCGGAACAGCGGCACGGTCCGCAAAAACGGGATGGCGCCGAGCACGAGCTTGGACAGGCCGTCGAGCGCGGCCGCGATCATGGTCGAGATGGCGACGCCCGAGAGCACGTTTCCCACGTGACGAAAGGTCATGGAGACAGGCGTGGCGACTTCGGAGATGACGTTGAGGGGCGCCATGACAAAGAAGGGTTCGAGATAGCCCTTGAGGTAGTGGCCGATGCCGCCCTTGCACTTGTAGACGGTGATCAGGATAAAGACCAGGATCGCCCATCCGCCGACGACGTTGAGGTCCGAGGTAGGCGGAAAGAGGCCGAGCAGGGACGACAGCGACGAGAGGGCCGAGAGCGCCATGACGGCCGCGATAAAGGGCGCAAAACCGGCAAAACGCTCGCCCATGTTGTCCCGCACGAGGCCGTCGGCGGCCCCTACCACCGTTTCGCAGATGATCTGGCGGCGGCTGTGGCCGCGGGGAGAGAGCCCGCGGGTCAGATACAGGCACAAAAACAGCACCGACAAAACGACGGCCAGCGACACGACCTGCGCCTCGGAGACGCGCAGGGGCTGGATGGGCATCGGGATGGTAAAATAGACCTGTGCGCCGTGGATCTCGACGCCCTCCGAGGCGGGCGTGGTCAGCACTTTGAGCACCATGCAGGCGACAAACGGCAGGGCCGCGAGCACGAGCAGCAGCCCGTCGATGAAACGGTCGCGCAGACGTCGGGGCGCGGGAGCGTCGGGAGCGGGGGCGGAGGAGATGGGCGCGGAGGTCGGGGACACAACGCCTTCCGCGGCGCTTTCGGCGGCGGGCGCGGCACAGTCAGCCGTGACGTTCGCACAGGCGGCCGGATCGGAGGCGAGGGCGTCGGCGGCGGGCGTCACGGCGTCTTTTTCCGCGGCGGACGGCGCGTCAGTTTTCCTTTTTTTCATGCTCCTCCTTTCCGTCCGCGTCGGCGGGGTCGGGCGCGGGGCGGCTGTCTGCCGCCTCGTCCGGCTCCTCCCAGGCGGGCCCCTTTTTCAAAAAAGGAGGCAGGATATCGTCGGGGTCGGGCTCCGGTTCTTTTTGCTTTTCGTCGCCGGGGGCGTCGTCGGACACCGCCGGCGCGGCCGCGCCGTCATCGGCGCGGCGGAGCCACAGCGAGCGGACCGACAGCGTCACCCGCCCGAAAAACAGCGGGATGAGCAGAGCCCACAGGTCAAAGACCGGCGGATCGGTCACGGTCGAGAGATACGCGCAGCCGCCGATCACCAGCGCCAGCACGAGCAGACGCAGACCCTGCGAGATCTTCATCCTGCCTTTGATCTGCTCCTGCGTCAGGCCGGCTTCCACGGCGTTTTGCAGCGTGCGGCACATGACATAAAAATTGGCGGTCGTGGCGGCGACCGTGACCAGGCTGCCCCACAGCACGCCGAGCGTCCAGCGGCCGATGATGAGATAGACGGCGTGCATGACGGCCGAAAGGAGGAGCGACCCGCCCAGAACGAACAGGGTCTCGGAGAGGATGACGCGGCGATCGTCGCCGCGGCTGTTTTTCGTCACGGTGGGGCTCCTTTCCCGGCTTGTGCCGTCGATTTTTGTTTTTTGTGTTTGTTTTCAGTCCGGTTTTCCGTCCGGTTTTCCGTCCGTGTCGGTCGGGGCTGTCTCGTCCGGGTCGGACGGCTCGTCCGCGCCGTCTTTTCGGTCGGTCGAGTCCCGGTCGGACGAGAGGCGCGAGCGCTCGTCCGACGGGCGGTCGCCCGGCAGGATCAGCTCGTCCGGCGGCAGCGCCCGTCCGTCGGTGGTGCGGTAGGCCTTTCGGTAGGCGGCGTCCTCTTCATCCTCCGCGACGTCGGCGTACATCACGACGGCCAGTTTGTAAAAGTTGAGCGCCCCGGTGAGCAGTCCCAGCACGCAGCCGACGATGGTCAGCCACGGCGAGATCCCCCAGCGTCCGTCCAGCCACCAGCCAAAGAAGGTCAGGAGCAGCACGGGCGACGCGGTCATCCACCCGATCTGCAAAAAGAACATGATCGGGCGCAGTCTGCGGGCGGTGGATTTTTTGTCTTTCATGTCGGTCTGCGGCCCTCCGGCTGCCGGGATGGGGTGCGGTCGATGGTCGCTCTCTATTATAACAGTTGTTTTTACAAATTACAAGACAAAATTATCGTAAAGAGCGCGGAAAAGCCGCCGTCCCCCGCCGCCCTCCGACCCCCCGACCGTCATGCGGGTCCGGCCGCGGCGGCCGCCGCGACGGGTGG
>JAGDBW010000100.1 GCA_017958845.1 Clostridia bacterium
CCGCCGCCCGGACCGCGCGCGGCCGGATACAGCCGCCTGACCACAGAGACAACGGACGAGCCGCCTCCGCGACCCAAAACAGCCCGAGAAAACAAAATCCCCCGCCTTTTTGGCGGGGATTTTTTCGCGGCGGTTACGGACCGGCCGGCTTTTGGGCGGCGGGCCCTTTCCAGAACAGCTCGAGCCGGCGCGCGAGCGCCGTCGTGTCGCCCGCGAACTGCAGGCCGCGCCACGCAAGCGGAAAGATCTTGCGATAGGTCGGCTGTGAAAAGCGGTCGTCGATGAGCACCACCACGCCCCGGTCCGCTTCGGTACGGATGACCCGCCCCGCGGCCTGCATGACGCGGTTCATGCCCGGATAGACGTAGGCGTAGGCGGTGCCTTCTTCATAGCGCTCCTCAAAGTAGTCGCGCATGGCCTCGCGGCGGTCGGAGAGGGAGGGCAGTCCCACCCCCACGATCACCGCGCCGATCAGTCGCCGCCCGACCAGATCCACGCCCTCGCCGTAGACGCCCCCCGTCACGCAAAAGCCGATCAGCGCCTTTTTGTTGTCTTCTTGAAAGGCGTCGAGAAAGGCCCGGCGTTCCTCACGGGACATCGAGCGTTTTTGGGCCAGGGTGGGCAGACCGGGCACGGCTTTCCGGACGGCCTCGCACACCGCGTCCATGTAGGCAAAGGAGGGGCAAAAGACCATATAGTTGCCCGGTTTGGCCTTGACGGTCGTGAGGATGGTGCGCACCACGTCGCGCAGGGTCGAGGCGCGCGACGAGTAGCCGCAGCTGATCTTGTCCATGACGGTCAGGCACAGATGCGCGGGGTCAAAGGGGGAGGGCAGTTCCAGCACGGGATCCTCCGGCCGCCCGCCCAGCACGGCGCGATAGTAGTCCACGGGCGCGAGCGTAGCCGAAAACAGCACGCCGCAGCGTCCCTTGGAGAGACACGCGCGCAGCACCTCCGACGGGTCGAGGCACAGCGCCTCGAGCGTCCGGCTCTCGCCCCGCAGGCGAAAAAAGGTCACCCAGCCCCGACCGTAGAGCGCCAGTTTGTCACACAGCAGCCCCAGGTCCCACGACAGCCGGCGCAGCGCCCGCCGCTGGTCAAAGCCGAGCGGATGCGGCGGCTCGTCCGCCGCCTCGGAGACGATCGCGCACAACTTTGACAGGACCGGCGGGAGGCTCTCCGGCAGCGCCCGCGAGGAGCCAAAGCCGCAGGGGACGCCGTCCTTGTCGGGGGCGGTGCTGTCCGCCGCGGCCGCCTCGATCAGCCGGCGCAGGCCCTCCGCCGCCGAGTGGAACAGCGGCGGCAGATGCGGCAAAAAGGACACGCTCTCGCCCATACGGACCAGCTCGGCCGGATCGAGGGCCACGCTGTAGGAGGCGGCGGCGCGTTCCACCAGGTCGTGCGCCTCGTCCACCAAGAAGCACCACGGGCCCCGTGTCGAAAAAAACCGCCTGAAACGGACCCGCAGATCAAAGAGATAGTTGTAGTCGCAGACGACCACGTCGGCCAGCTCCGCCAGCCGCAGCGACAGCTCGTAGGGGCAGACCTTGTGCGCTTCGGCGGCGGCCAGGATCTCGGCGCGCCCCACGCAGCCGGCGCCCGAACGCAGCATCTCCACGGCCGCGTCGGTCTCGCGGGTCGGGGCGGTGCGGGACAGGCGGCACCGGCCGCCCTCCTCCCGGCAGACGAGGCGAGCGGGACAGATGGTCTCCTTGGATACCACACAGACGCCAAAGAGCTGCGCCCCCGCTTCGCGCAGTCGGCGCAGCGCGTCGATTGCCACGTCGGCGAGGTTGTTTTTTGGCGTCAGATAGAAGATTTTTTCAAAAACCCCCTCCCCCAGAGCCCGGATGGCGGGGTAGAGCACCGAGACGGTCTTGCCGATCCCGGTCGGCGCACAGGCAAAGAGAAAGCGCCCGGCCCGCATGGCCGAGTAGGCCGAGGCGATCAGCTCCTCCTGGCCCTCCCGCAGGGCGGGGTAGGGATAGACGGCGCGGGCGAGGGTGGGCAGACGGCGGCAGACGCGGTCCAGCTCCTCCGCGTGGTAGGCGGCCAGACACGTCATCGTCTTTTCAAAAAAGGCGGCCAGCGTCTCCGCCCCCGGTTCCTCACAGACAGACGTCTCGCCTTCGTCGCCCCGGTAGACGACGGTGAGCGGGACGCGGGCGGCGTTGGTCTTGACGGCCAGGATGTGCCCGCAGACAAAGGCCTCGCCCCGCGCCCGCCGGGTGACGTCCCTGCCGGGCGTTTTCATGCCGTGCGGCATCTGCCACGTCAGCGTCAGCCGGCCGTCTCCGGCCTCGCTCGCCCGTCCGGTGATCTCATAGCGCAGGCCGCGTTCCTCGCAGGTGTAGACCAGCGGCGTCTCCTCGCTCAGGCGCCGCCCGGTCCGCGCTTCTTCGTCGCAGGGGTCGCGCACCGTCTCTCCCAGCGCGCGCAGGATCAGCTCCGTCACGTCCAGGCACACACGATTCTTTTTTGCGTCGTAGCGCATGGAGACTCCTTTCCGGCCGGGGACCCGGGCCGCGTTTCTTTTTCCTTTTCAGTATAGCAGAACTTGTCCCCCGATGCAAGAAAAAACGCCCGCCGCCGCCGGCGGACCGATCCCGCAAAAAAACGCCGGAAAGCCGCCAAAAACCTCGAAAAACGCGCGCAAAAACCCAAAAAACCGGATCGGCGGAGCAAAAAAACTGTTGATTTTTGCCGCAAATTATGATACATATATAGCGTGTTGAGACGACCGGTCGGACCGGTCAAACCCGAAAACGAAAGAGGTACAATCATGAGCGCAAACGAGAGAAGAGTGGGTACCGTCTCGCGCGGCATCCGCTGCCCCATCATCCGCCAGGGAGACGACCTGGCGCAGATCGTGACCGACAGCGTCCTGGCGGCAGCCGAGAGCGAGGGATTCCGGCTCTTTGACCGGGACGTGATCGCCGTGACCGAGTCGGTGGTCGCCCGCTCGCAGGGCAACTACGCCACCGTCGACGACATCGCCGCCGACGTACGCGCCAAACTGGGCGGCGGGACGATCGGCGTGATCTTTCCCATCCTGTCGCGCAACCGCTTTGCCATCTGCCTGCGCGGCATCGCCAAAGGCGCGAAGAAGATCGTCCTGATGCTCTCCTACCCCTCGGATGAAGTCGGAAACTGCCTGGTCCCGCTCGACAAACTCGACGAAGCCGGCGTCGATCCCTACACCGACGTGCTGACCCTCGCGCGCTACCGCGAGCTCTTCGGCGCCAACCCGCATCCCTTTACCGGCGTGGACTACGTCGACTACTTCGCCTCGCTGATCCGCGAGAGCGGGGCCGAGGTCGAGATCATCTTTGCCAACCGCCCGACCGCGATCCTCGCCTACACCGGCCGCGTGCTGACCTGCGACATCCACACCCGCGCCCGCACCAAGCGCCTGCTCCGCGCCGCCGGCGCCGAGATCGTCTGCGGCCTCGACGACATCCTGACCGC
>JAGDBW010000101.1 GCA_017958845.1 Clostridia bacterium
CGGGGCGGCTCCTTTCCGTGTTGTCCGCGGGAAACGGACTTTTTTTATACTTTATTATATAAGAAAGAGCGGAGGTTTGTCAATCGCCGAGAGACGGAAAAAGCGCCGCGGGCACGCGGCGCGAGAGCTCCCTGCGGAAGTGAAAAACGGTCGTTTTCGGCGCGGAAAAGCAGGCGGCATCGCCGATCCCGGGCGCGAAACACCGTCGGGCGCGGTCATTTTTCGGTGCGGGAGGAGTCGGCGGAGGCGATGAACAGGCACATGGTGCAGACGCCCAGGAAACCGCCGACAAAGAGACCGATGAAAAAAAGCAAAGCAGGCATATCCTTTTTCCTTTCCGGGTGAGTTTTCGGCAGGATAAGGATGTCCGCTTTGAGAGGAAGATATACGGCTTGCGCCGTATGATATATTTGCTGACGCAAATATGATATACCCGCCGCTTTGCGTCGGGCATGATATACTCGTCGCTCTGCGCCGAGCATGATGCGATCCGTTCCGACACGGAACGGATCGTATGGAAAGGACCTTGATTTGACAAGCAAATCAAGGTCCTTTCGCCGCGCGGAGGGCGGCGATGAGGGCGTCGGCCATCTCTTTTTCGCCGCCGACGTGCGTCTCGACGAACGCTTTGCACTTTTCTCTGTACGGGTCGAGCAGCGAAGGGTCGTCCATGCAGGCGGCGACGCGGCGGGCGCCCTCCGCGGGGTCGGTGGTGTAGGTGCCGACGCCGCATTGGTCGATATAGAGTTCGTTGGTGATCTGCTCGATGGGGCTGGAGTAGTAGTTGGTCAACACGGGCGTGCCCATGCAGACGCAGTCGAGCAGGGCGTTGGGGCCCGCCTTGGTGACAAAGAGGTCGGCGGCGCCGTAAAGCTCGTGCGCGTCCGGCACGAAGCGGTAGACGAAGAGGCGGGGGACGGTCAGGGTCCCGGCCAGCTCGCTGTAATGACGGTAGAGCGTTTCGTTTTTGCCCGCGATGATGAGGATGGTCATGGGGCGGCCGAGGGCGATCAGGGCGTCGGTAAAGGGCTTGAGATTGGCCTCGGCGTAGACGCCGTCGGCGACCGCAACGGTAAAGGCGTCGAGCGGGAGACCGTGCTTCGCGCGCAGTTGTGCTTTGTCGCGAGTTGCGTTTTTGACCGCTGTGCGGAGGATAAAGCGGGACAAAATCGTTTTTTTGGGGTCAAACCCCTCCCTCATCGCGTCCTCATAGGCACGTGGGTTGTTGAGCAAGGTGAGATCGGCGCGGTGGTCCCACCAGCCGTGGACGTTGGGATCCGGCACGTAGAGGGCGGTCAGATAGTCGGCTCTGCGGCGCTTTTTGTCCTCTATGGCGCAATGGAGCGGCGTCCAGTGGGTGCATAAGACCACGTCGGGATTTTTGTGCCTGAAGAGTTTTTGGAGGCGGCGCTTGACGCGCGGGTAGGCGATCGAGTAGGTCAGCGTCAGCGTCCAGAGGGGCGGAAGGAGATATTCGAGCCAGGTGAGAAAGAACATGTGGCGGTGGTGGCGCTGGGCGTAGCGCACTTCGCGCACGAATTTGTCCTCATGTTTTTTGAGCACGGGGTCGCCCGTCTCGGTGAAAACGTGGCTGCGCTCCACCTCGACCTCGTCGGGGTAGTAGGTCTCGAGCGCGTCGGCGATGGCGTCGGCCGAGGTGATGTGCCCCATGCCGGCTTCCATGTAGGTGACGAGGACTTTGTACTTCTTCATGCTTCTTCCCTTCCCCCGCGCGCGGGACGATCGGCTCTTTTTTGGCGGTCGTGCTCTCTCAGTATAGCATATTTCCGCGCGGTTTTCAACGCCCCATGCGGGAGGAGGGGCGGCTGCGGCGGGGCGGAGGCGAAAAAGATCGCTTTTGCGGACACAAAAACGGTTTGCGGCTTTTTTGTGTATTGTGCACAAATTCGGGCGGCGCTGTTTTGTATTATTGGACGAATTTGCCTTTTATCTATTGCTTGCTTGATAGAGAAATGATAATATATTGTATATACTTTCTTATTTCCCGGACTGACAGAGCTGTTTTTTGTTCTGCATCGGACGGTGAGGACGTATTTTTCCCC
>JAGDBW010000102.1 GCA_017958845.1 Clostridia bacterium
CGGGCCCGCGACAGCCGACGGGGGAGCGGGTCGTGCGAACGGGCGGGGATCACTTTTGGCGCCGGAGGGATCGCCGGTCCGGACCGCGGGATCTCCCGACCTCGCAGGCGATCTGAAAGAGCAGTTGAATGACGTTGAAGCCCGTATCGACAAAATCGATCACGATGTCCATCGCCGCCACCAGCACCAGCGCCTCCGACGGGACGCCGAGAGAGGAAAAAAGGACCGTGAAACCGAGCAAGCCGGCGCCCGGGACCGGCGGCAGGGCGATGATGGTGAGCGTCGATATGATAACCGCCATGACGAGCCACGACAGACTGACCTCGATCCGGTAGATCTCCGCGCACGACAGGGACAGCACCGTAAAGTAGACGACGCTGGCGGGCATATAGATCACCGACCCGAGCGGATATATGAAAGAGACCGTTTTTTTGTCGACGCCGAGTTTTTGTTCGCACGTCTCCATGGCGAGCGGCAGGGCGGCCATGCTGGAAGCGGTGGTCAGGGCGACCAGGAACGGCTGCAACGTCTTTTTTATCAGCCACAGCGGCGAACGCCTCAGACGCAGAGAGGAGAGCAACCACATGACGACGCTGAAAACGAGGATCGATCCGACGACCAGGAGCAGCGGCTTGAAGATCGAGAGCAGCATGCTCGCTTCTCCGGACCAGATCAGCCTGAGCAGCATGGCAAAGACGAACAGGGGCACCAGCGCGCATATAAAGGAGACGACGCGCTGAAAAAGGGCGGCCGATTCGTCTGTCAGAGCGCGCAGGCGGCCGCCGCGCTCTCCGAGAGCGATCACCCCCGTCCCCACGATGATCGCTATGACGATGATCTGCAGGGCGTTGCCGCTCTGAAAGGGTCTGACGATATCGGAAGGCAGGAAGTCAAAGAACATCCGGCTGAGACGGTAGAACGGCGCGGACTGTCCCTGCGTGTCCGCGGTAAAATCGAGTCGGAGAAGCGGCAGGACCAGGGCGGCGGCGACCGCGCTCATGGCAAAGGACAAGCCGATCAGCCGGAGCAGGAAGACTCTGCCCGCGCGGCCCACGGAGGCGGAGCCGCCCATGCCCGTCATCCCGCTGCATACCGTAAAAAAGATCAGAAGGCCCGCAAAGGTGTTCATCAACCCCAGGAAACCGTCGACCGTCGGGGTCAGTATCGCGTCGATCGCGCTCCGGCGCACGGCTTCCGGCAGGAGTTGACCGGCCAGGCCGAGCGCCGCGGCGGCGATCATCGCCAAAAGGATGTAAAAGACGGTGCTGCGCTTGGGTCTGTCGGCCAGCACAAAGGAGACGGTGTTTTCTTTCCCGCGGCAGCTCCACGAAGGAAAGTAGCCCAGCCGGCGCAGTATTTCGTCCGAGTCGGGGCTGTCGCCGCTGTCGGTGGGATCGAACGGCCCGCCGCCGTAGCGCAGACGAAAGACGTGCCGCCCGAATTGCTTTCCGAGGGCGACGCTGACCTCGATCGGCCGGTCCGCCCGCTCCATGATACGGAGCAGCAGCTCTTCCGCGGTCAGGCGGACGCGCTGCTTGCTTCGGCTGTCCATGTGCAGACGGTCCGCGTACGCCTGCACGTCGGCGGAGATCCGATCGACGGCGGCCGGGTCGAGACTATACTCTTTATAGATCAAAGACATACGACGAACGATCCTGTTCTTTTTCTTTTTTTGGACTCTGTTTCTTTTTTTCAGGGGAGGCGAGGGGGAGCGGGTGTGACGGAAAACCGGGATCCGTCACGGACGCGGTCTTTTTTGGGATCCGTCACGGCTCTTCGACGATCACGATCCGCCCCAGGCCGGCCGGATCCTCATATCCTTCGCCGACCCGGCCGGCGAGATCCACGGTCATATAATCGATCAGCACCTGGTTGTCCAGCTTGACGCGATTTTGCAAGACAGTCGCCCCGTCGAACATGGAGAAACCGTCTCCTTTTTCAAGCAGCGTATAGTCAAAGCCGGAGAGGGTGTAGGTCCCTTCCGGGTCGATGGGCTGACCGCCCACAAGCACGTTGCGCACGCGTCTGTCGCCGGCGACGCCGGTAAAAAAGCCGTTTTCATCTTCGGTACAGGTGCTCCCGACGTACGTATGTATTTCGTAGGACAGACCGGACACCTGCAAAAAGCCGCCGTTTTCTCCGGGAATCGAACGCGCGCCCCATTCCAGGGCGTCGAGGATCTGTGATCCCGTGACCTCTATGACGCACAGCTCGTTGCCGAAAGGAAAAACACGGAGGATATCGTTGAGGGTGACGTCTCCCGCGGGAATGCTCACGCGAATGCCCCCTCCGTTCATTATGCCGACGTCGGCGCCGGACTGAAAACGTATGGCGTCCGCGCACAGATCGCCCAGATTCGTCTCCGCCCTGCGGATCATCCGGACGGGATCCCCGTTTGC
The DNA here is from genome assembly GCA_017958845.1 of Clostridia bacterium. Taxonomy (GTDB): domain Bacteria; phylum Bacillota; class Clostridia; order Oscillospirales; family CAG-272; genus UBA1740. The sequence goes on from JAGDBW010000102.1 coordinate 2,400, forward strand.
CTCCGTCGCTGTCGGATCGTTGATCGTCAGTTCGACGGCGCTTTCGGCGACGACCGTCTTTTGCTGACGGTCAAGAATGCCCATGGCGACCTCCACCGCTTCGGACATCTCGTTCCTGATGCCCAACAGTTCGGGAGCGGGCGTCTCGTTGTTCCACCTGAAAAGATCCGCGGTGATCTTTCCGTCGGAGGAGATACGGCACCATCCGACGTTCGCCAGCTGGGTCCCGCAGGCGGAGCGAACGACGTCTTTTCCTTCTTTGTCCTTCATGACGACCTGATCCGTGTCATGGCTGTGACCGTCGAGAAAAACGTCCGCTCCCGTTATATGTGAGATCACGTCCGCATAATTGTACGGCGAAGAGCCGGCGTAGTTTCCCATATGCCCGAGCACGATCACATATTCGGCTCCGTCACCGCGCGCCGCGTCCACCGCGCTCTGCACCGCGTCGTACAATCTCTCGCCGGTCCCGTCCTGCATGAAATCGTAGATAAAAACGCCGTTTTCATCCTTGAAATGCGCGGGGGTCGACGAGATGACGGTCTCGGGGGTGCACACCCCGACGAAACCGATCTTTGTCTCCCCCGCATCCAAAACGACGTAGGGGTCAAATATCAGTTCGCCGTCTTTGTTGAAATTGCAACTGACGTAGGGAAAGTCGGCCATCCGGGTCAGGGAGAGAAACTGCTCCATGCCGTAATCAAACTCATGATTGCCGGGGACGGCGACGTCGTAGCCCATGTCGTTCATCAGCCGGAGCGGCAGCTCGCCTCGGCTCATCGTACCGATCGGCTCGCCCTGGATGTTGTCTCCGCTGTCGGCGAGAAGCACGATATCGCCGCGCCCGGTCAGATAATCGCGGATCGCCTGAAGTCCCGCGTATCCGAAGCCCCGGTCGACGCCGCAGTGAACGTCGCCGGTAAACAGTACGACGACGTCGCCGGATCGCTCTGTGTCTCCGGTCTGCGTATCGGTCGCGGCGGAGGCGGGAGAACCGGGATCGGACGATCCGCCCCCGCACGCCGTCAGCGACAAAAGGACGATGAGAAGAATAAAGGTCAATGAGCGTTTTTTCATTTTTTCTCCTTTGGGATCGCGATCTGCGATTTGTATATGGTCTCGTCCGGCTCTGACAGTCGTTTGAAAAAACCGGACATCCTTTATCCGACGTCGTTCGATCCCCTCCGCGTCAATGATACCACGCACTCCACGTGCGCGGTCCGCGGAAACAGATCGACGGGGGTGACGGGGCCGCAGACGTAGCCGTCGGCGATCTGACGCGCGGCGTCACGGGCGAGGGTCTCGGGGTTGCAGGAGATATAGACGATGCGGGGCGGTGAGAGGCGGCACAGAAAGTCGAGCAGAGGGGCGGCGCAGCCCTTGCGCGGCGGATCGAGCACCACGA
>JAGDBW010000103.1 GCA_017958845.1 Clostridia bacterium
AGTTCGATTTCGTCAACTGAAAGACCCCACACCCGCTCCCAAAGCCCAATCACACAGACAAACAAAAAAAGAGCGCCGGAACGCGCTCTTTTTTGTATTTGTCGCCGCTCAGACCGTCGCGGGCTGATCGCCCGGCACGGCGTTTTTGACCGCTTTGAGCGTCCTGTGTCTGAACCAAATCGCCCGCAAAAGCAGCACACCCCCCGTCAAAGCCCACGAAATGGGCAGGGAGACAAACAGCACCCACAGCTCCGGCCGGGCGGCAAAGAAGGTATAGATCCACAGGATGCGAAAGGCGCAGGCGCCGATGAGCGTGATGACCATGGCGGAGGTCGAACAGCCCAGCCCGCGCAAAATACCCGATCCGACGTCCATGACGGCCAGGATGGCATAGGGCGCCATCACGATCTTAAAGCGCAGCTCCGCCGCCGCCAGGATCGCGTCGCGCTCGGCGGTGGACGGGCTCATATAGAGCGAGATCAGCGGGTGGCGCGCCAGATACAGCGCCGCGCTCATCACCGCCCCCACCGCCAGAGCCGCAAACAGACAGTCGCGGATGATCCGCCCCATCCGGTCATAGCGGCGGGCGCCCATGTTCTGACCGCCCACCGTGATGGCCGCCTGGGTGATGGAGTTGACCGACGTATAGGCCAGCCCCTCGATGTTGGAGCTGATCGAGTTGGCCTCGATCACCGCGGCCCCAAAGCCGTTGACCGCCCGCTGGATAAAGACGTTGGACAGCGAAAAGAGCGTCCCCTGGATCCCGGCCGGGATGCCGATAAAGAGGATCCGCCGCGCCGTGCGCAGGTGGGGGCGCAGCAGCCGCCGCCACTCGAGGCGGCACCAGTCGTCGTCGCGGGACATCTTGACCAGGATCACCACGGTGGAGAGCGCGGTGGAGAGGGCGGTGGCTGTCGCCACGCCGTCCACGTCCATGCCCAGCCCCGCGACAAAAAAGATGTTGAGCAGGACGTTGAGCACCCCCGCCGCCGACAGGACAAAAAAGGGTGTTTTGGTGTCCCCCTTGGCGCGCAGCACGGCCACCGCGTAGTTGAGCACCGCCGAAAACGGCACACCCAAAAAGTAGATGCGCGTATACGCCACCGACATATCCAGCAGCGCCGGGTCGGCCTCCATCCAGATGAGCAGCGGACGGCAGAACAAGAGCCCCACCGCACAGCCGATCAGCCCGCACATCACACCGACCGAGAGCGAGGTATGCACCGCGCGGCGGCAGCGCTCCTCGTCCCGGGCGCCTATGGCGTTGGCGACCACCACGTTGGCGCCCACCGCCACGCCGAACAGCAGATTGAGCAGCAGGTTGATCAGCGCGCCCGTCGAGCCGATGGCGCCCACCGCGCCCTGCACGGAAGAAAAGCGCCCCACCACGATCATATCCGTCGCGTTGTAGAGGATCTGGAGCAGGTTGGTAAAGAGCAGGGGAAAAGCAAAGACAAAGATCTTGCCCAGCAGATGCCCTTCGGTAAACGCCGGCGTTCTGCGGGCGGGTCGTTCGATGCCCGGCTGTCGGCGGTCGACACGTTTCATATCCGGCGGCTCCTTTCGGCGAGATCGTCTTTTTCTGTATAGAAAAACAATGTCATTGTATACCAATCCGCGCCGCCTGTCAAGAAAAAAGCGCTCGCCCCCCGCCCCGCCTGTCCCGCGCGCGCCGGCCAAAGCAGACTTCCCCCGCGCTCCCTCCGTCTCCCGCTCCCTCGCGCCTCGCCCGACAGCGCCGCCCCGCGCTCCTCGCTCCTTCCTTTCACCGCTCTTTTGTTCTCTCGCCGTTCCGCGCTCTTCGCTCCCTCCTTTCTCCGCTCGGTTTTTCCGCTCGCCCCCCGCCCCGCCGGGCCGTCTGTCCCGGTCACAGCGGCGCCCGCGGTCTTTTGCGCCTCTTTTCCGCGTTTTTCCGTGCGTCGGATGATTGACATTTTTGTTTTGGATTGTTATAATCATTGTTATAGTTATAATAACTGAATAGTTCAGTTACTCCGCTTTCGTTTTTTCTGTTTTCATTTTGTTGTTCAGCGCGTTTCCCCGCCGTTGTTTTTTGTCGGATCCCCCATCACGGCGCGCCCCGCGGCGCGCACGAAAAGAGGACATATATGCTCTTTCGCAGAATGAAAGGGGTGCACGCCCCGCACCGCAAACATACCGCCGACCTGGCCGCCGTGCGCATGCCGGTCCCGCCGACGGTGACCATCCCGCTCTCCATGCACATCGGCGCGCCCGCCGTCCCGGTCGTCAAGCCCGGCGACGTCGTCAAGGTCGGTCAGCTCATCGCCGAGGCGGGCGGCTTCGTCTCCGCGCCGATCCACAGCAGCGTCTCCGGCACGGTCAAAGCGCTGGACACCCTCCCGCTCTCCAACGGCCGCACCTCTGTTGCGGTCACCATCGAGACCGACGGCGAGCAGACGGTCTGGGAAGGGATCAAAAAGCCCGACGTGTCCGACTACGACGGCTTTATCGCCGCCGTCCGCGCCAGCGGCGCGGTGGGTCTGGGCGGCGCGGGTTTCCCCACCGCCGTCAAGTTGGCCGTCAAAGGCAAAGACCTCGAGGCCGTGATCGTCAACGGCGCCGAGTGCGAGCCCTACATCACCTCCGACACCCGCACCATGCTCGACGACGTGGACGCGCTGCTCGACGGGCTGTCGCTGCTCGATACCTACCTCCACCCGCGCCGCCTCATCGTCGCGGTCGAAAAGAACAAGCCCGAGTGCCTGCGCCGCCTGCGCGAGGCCGCGCCCGCCCGCGTCGAGATCGCGGCGCTGCCCACCCTCTACCCGCAGGGAGGCGAAAAGGTGCTCATCTACCACACCATCGGCCGGGTCGTACCGGAGGGCAAGCTGCCCATCGACGTCGGCGCCGTGGTCATCAACTGCACCACCCTCGCCTTTCTCTCCCACTACGTCGAGACGGGCATGCCCCTGGTCGAAAAGTGCGTCACCGTCGACGGCGGCGCCGTCCGGGAGCCCAAAAACGTCCTCGCCCCCATCGGCGCGTCCATGCAGTCGCTCTTCGACTTCTGCGGCGGCTTTGTCTGCGACCCCTACAAGGTCCTGTACGGCGGCCCGATGATGGGCGTCGCCGTGCCCTCGACCGATCTGCCGGTCATGAAGAACACCAACGCCGTCCTCGCCCTGACCGAGGCCGAAGCCCCCGACCGCGAGCCGACGCCCTGCATCCGGTGCGGCAACTGCGTCTCCCACTGCCCCCTGCGCCTCAACCCGCAGGCGGTCGCCTCGGCCTACAAGGCCAAAGACGACAAAGCCCTCGCCGCCCTCAAGATCAACCTCTGCATGGAGTGCGGCTGCTGCTCCTTCATCTGCCCGGCCAAGCGGCCGCTGGTCCAGACCAACAAACTCGCCAAAGCCCGCCTCGCCGCCTACCAAAAAGCCGAAAAGGACCGCAAAGAAAAAGAGGCGCAGGCGCAAAAAGAAAAAGAAGAAAAAGAAAAGCAGGCGGCCGCACCGCAAACCCCCGCGCCGCCGGCTCCCGAAACGCCCGCACAGACGGCCGCGGAAACGTCCGCCGCTCCCGCGACACCGCCGGCTCCCGAAGCCGCCGCTCCCGCTCCGCACGCAGCGGAAGCGTCCGCCGTCCCGCACGA
>JAGDBW010000104.1 GCA_017958845.1 Clostridia bacterium
AGAATCAAAACACAAGTCGCTCGGAAAGACATACACAATTTCAGGAATGTATCATACCTGTCTTTGTATTCTGTTGGCAACAATGGAAATGCAAAAATACTCATTGAAGGGTATCTCGTGCTGTATGGGTTTTGGCGATTACCCGATAGAATTAAAACAATAACTTTCAATCAACTGCTTCGAAAATGTTTTTAACAGTCTATGTAGTGGTGTACTTTTTGATTTTCTTAGCTCGGTTTTGTACCTTTTGGTAATTCTTATACACAAAAGAACCGCCTGCGGGCGGTTCTTTTGTGTTTGTGTCCGCGGGACACAACATCGTTTTGCGCCGGCGGCGCAAACGCCGCTTTTTGCGTTTTCGGATTGAAAAGCGCGCGCTTTTTGTGTATAGTAGAGAGCGTAGACCCGGACGAACCGGAAACCGGAAGGGTCAAAGAAAAGGATCGGATAAAAGGAGAAAAGAAGATGGCGGCCGACATCCGGCTTAACGAAGTAAAGTATGAGAACTTCTATGATTTGATCAAACTGGAGGTAAACGAAACCCAAAAGAACTATGTGGCGAGCAATATGTTCAGCCTCGCGGAGGCGTACGCCGTCGTCGCTTCGGGCGGATACGCTCTGCCGTTTGGGATCTGTCTGGGAGACAAACCGATCGGGTTTTTGATGATCGGGTATTATCCGGACCTCGAGTATGCCCGCCGGGCGTTTGACGACGACGAAGAGATACCGGACTTTGTCGCCGGGAGTTATTTGTTGTGGCGGTTTATGATCGACAAAGAATTTCAGGGCAAAGGATACGGAAAAGAAGCGCTCCGGCTCGCGCTGGACTTTGTCCGGACGCGCCCCTGCGGGCCGGCGGCTCGCTGCTGGCTGTCGTACGAGCCCGAAAACGACGTGGCGAGAAACCTGTACCGCTCGTTCGGCTTTGAGGAACAGCCGCTGCCGAAAGGGTGGGACGAAGTCCCGGCCGTGCTGGAACTGTAAGGCGCCCCGGCCGTTCCCGCTTCGCCGGGACGAGGGCGCGCGCCGTGCGCCGCGGCGGCCGCCGCCGAAAACGAAAAAAGTCCGACCCGGGCAAACGCCGCGGGCCGGCTTTTTCTTTTTGCGTTTTTTGTTTTTCGGCTTCGGTTTTGCTTTCCCGTCGGCCTCGTTTTCGGCTTTGGGCGTCAGCCGGTAAACATCTGCGTCCAGTAGCGGCCGTCGGAGACGTAGCCGACGCCGATCCGGGTAAAGGAGGCGTTCAGGATATTGGCGCGGTGGCCGGGTGAGTTCATCCAGCCCTCGACGACCGCCTGAGGTGTCTGGTAGCCGCGGGCGATGTTTTCGCCGGCGGTGCGGTAGGAGATGCCAAAGGCCCGCATCATATCAAAGGGCGAGCCGTAGGTCGGGCTGGTGTGCGAAAAGTAGCCGCGGTCGTGCATATCCTGCGACTTGTAGCGCGCGACGCGCGCGAGCTGCCAGTCGCTCGACAGGGCGGAGAGCCCCGCGGCGGCGCGGCGGGCGTTGACCAGCCGGACCACTTCGGCTTCGTAGTCGGTGATCGCCGGGTCGGAGAGCGGTATATACAGCGTGTCGCCCGGGTAGATCCAGTGCGGGTCTTTGATGTGCGGATTGGCGGCGATGATCTCGGAGAGGCCCACCTCGTGGCGCACCGCCAGCTTCCACATGGTGTCGCCCGGGACGACCGTGTGCGTGACGGTCTGTCCGGCGGTCGGGAGCGCGGGGGCGGCGTGGTGAGACCGGAAGGCCTCGACCGCGGGAGCCGTGTCCGCGATGGCCGCGGCGGGCAGGGCGGCGGAGAGGGAGAACAGCAGGGCGAGGAGGAGGGACAAAACGGTTTTTTTCATTTTTGACCTTCTTTTTCGGGCGGCGGCCCGGCTTTTTTTGTTGTCGGGCGGGTCTTGGGTGCGTCCGGTTTTTCTGTTTTGATTTTTGCGGGCGTTGTGTCGGTTTGTGGGTAGTATGTGTGTGTCGGCGCGCCTTTACGCCAAGAAAAAGACGGCAAAAAACGCCGCCGCGCAAACAGCGCAAACAGCGCAAACAGCGCGGAGAGCGCGCGAGGCGCGCGGCAAAAGGCGACGCCCGACAAATGAAAAAGAGGGAGAAAACGAGCGGCTTTTGAGCTCGGAGCGCGCGGGTCGGGGCGTCGGGCGCTTTTTGCGCTTTTTTGCGTCGGGTGGGGCGCGGAGGGCGCCTTGTGCTTGATTTTCTCTTTTCGGTGGGGTATAATACAGTATATCTGCGTGAGCGCGCGCGGATTTGTCAACCTTTGTTTATGTTTTGAGCGCCGGATCGGTCGGCTCGGCCGTCGGTCGGCGCTGTGCGAGTTTTTTTGACGGAGCGGCGGACGGATTTTTTTGTTTTTTGAGCCGTCCGCGGCCGGCCGCCCGGCGGCGGCCGGCGGTCCCGTCGGAAAGGACAGGGTATGAAAATCATCATCGCCGGCTGCGGCAAGATCGGCGAGGCGATCCTGGAGAGTCTGGTCAAAGAGAACCACGACCTGGTCGTCATCGACGTCAAGCCCGAGGTCATCGAGCGCGTCACCGACGCCTATGACGTGATCGGCATCTGCGGCAGCGGCACCGACACCCGGCGGCTCCTCGACGCGGGCGTGGACAAAGCCGGGCTTTTTGTGGCTACGATGGACTCGGACGAGCTCAATATGCTCAGCTGCTTTGCCGCCAAACGGCTGGGCGCCGCCCACACCGTGGCGCGTATCCGCGACGTGCGGCACAACAACGACAACCTGGGCTATCTCAAAGAACAGCTCGAGCTGTCCATGATCATCAACCCCGAGAGGCTGATGGCGCAGGCGCTGTACCGGATCATCAAGTTTCCCTCCGCGATGAAGGTGGAGAGCTTTGCGCGCCGCAGCTGTGAGATCGTCGAGTTTTCGCTCAGAGGCGAAAGTTCGCTGTGCGGGGCCGCCCTGCATGAGATGCGCCGCGCGCACAAGGCCAACTATCTGATCTGCGCCGTTCAGCGCGGCGGCGAGACCTATATCCCCGACGGCAACTTTGTCCTGCGGAAGGGCGACCGCATTGGTCTTTTGGCCGCGCCCGAGGAGATGCACAAGCTGCTCCGCACGCTCGGCATGACCCAAAAGACCGCCCGCACCGTCATGATCATGGGCGGCAGCCGCATCGCCTACTATCTGGCGCAGATGCTGGTGGCGGGCGACAACTACGTCAAGATCATCGACCGCGACGCCGCGCGGTGCACGGAGCTGAGCGACCTGCTGCCGGGCGAAGTCGTCATCATCCACGGAAACGGGATGCGCCAGGACCTGTTGGAGGAGGAGGGGCTGCAGACCACCGACGCCTTTGTGGCCCTGACCGGCATGGATGAGGCCAACACGCTGATGTCCTTTTTTGCCATGGATCAAAAGGTGCCCAAAGTCATCACCAAGATCAACCAGCGCGAGCAGGTCGCCCTGGCCGAAAAGCTGGGGCTGGACTGCATCGTCTCGCCCGGACAGATCACCGCCGACGCGGTGGTGCGCTATGCCCGCGCGCTGGCCAACTCGGTGGGCGGCAGCGTGGAGAGCCTGTATCGCCTGATGGACAACGGGGTGGAGGCGCTGGAATTTTCGGTGCGGCAGGACTTTAAGGGGAAGAACATCCCGCTCAAAGACCTCAAGATGAAACGCAACATTCTGGTCTGCTCCATCATCCGGAACAACAAGACCTTTATCCCCACCGGCGCCGACGCGATCTGCGAAGGCGACAAGGTGATCGTGGTGGCCGCCGGCATGCACCTGGCGGAACTCTCCGATATCCTCGAATAACGGGGGCAGGGCATGAATTATCGTCTGGTATTTTCGACCACCGGGCGCGTGGTGCTGGTGGAGGCGGGCCTGCTCGTTCTGCCTGTCGTCGCGTCCATGTGCTACGCCGAGTGGTGGGAGGCCATCTGGTTTATGATCGCGGCGGCCGTCGCGCTGGCGGTGGGGACGTGTCTGATGTGGCTGTTCCGACCCCGCAAGCACAGCCTGTTTGCCAAAGAGGGCCTGCTCATCGTCGGTCTGACGTGGCTCCTGCTGTCGCTGATCGGGGCTTTGCCGTTTGTCTTTTCGGGCGAGATCCCGTCGTATATCGACGCGCTGTTTGAGACGGTCAGCGGCTTTACCACCACCGGGGCGTCCATCCTCTCGGCCGAGGCGCTGGCGTCGCTGTCTCACGGGGCGCTCTTTTGGCGCTCGTTTACCCACTGGGTCGGCGGCATGGGGCTGCTCGTGTTTGTCATGATGATGCTCTCCCGCACCCCCGACCGCTCGATGCACATCCTGCGCGCCGAGATGCCGGGGCCTCTGGTGGACAAGGTCGTGCCGCGCGCGCGGGACACCTCGCGGATGCTCTATCTGATGTACTTTTCGCTGACGGTGGCCGAGGTGCTCTTTTTGCTCGCGGGCGGCATGGATCTGTTTGACTCCCTGATCCACTCGTTCGGCACCGCCGGCACCGGCGGCTTTGCCGCTACGGCCGCCAGCATCGGCGCGTACTCAAACTATCACCAGTGGGTGATCGCCGTCTTTATGATCCTGTTCGGCGTCAACTTCAATCTCTACTATCTCGTCGTCATCGGCAAGTTCCGCTCGGCGCTGAGAAGCACCGAGCTGTGGGCGTATCTCGGTATTGTCGCGGCGTCGGTCGCGCTCGTCACGGCCAACATCCTCAAGATCTGCTCCGGCTTTTCCGAGGCGCTGCGGCTCTCGTTTTTTCAGGTGTCCTCCGTCGTCACCACCACCGGATTTTCCACCACCGACTTCGGCGTGTGGCCGGCCTTTGCCCGCGGCGTCCTGTTTCTCTTGATGATGATCGGCTCCTGCGCCGGCTCGACCGCCGGCGGGCTGAAAGTCTCGCGGGTGGTCATCCTGTTCAGGATGGTGCGCAGGGAGCTGCGCCGCGTGCTGCACCCCAACTCCGTCAAAGCCGTCCGCACCGACGGCCGGACCATCTCCGACGAGACCCTGGTGGGCGTCAGCTCCTACTTTGCCCTCTATATGATCCTGCTCGCGGCCGTGTTCCTTTTGCTCACGCTCGACCCCGGCGCGTTTGATTTTGAGACCAACCTGACCGCCGCCGTCGCGTGTTACAACAACGTCGGCCCGGGCCTCGGCTCCGTGGTCGGCCCCGC
>JAGDBW010000105.1 GCA_017958845.1 Clostridia bacterium
CCGACGCTTGTTTGTCCGTCGGGTTTGTAAAGAAAACTTGGCACATGGGCGACTCCCGGCGCGCCGGCGGCGTCCGCGGGCGCGCGGCGATTCTTTTCCGGGGGCGCGGTTTTTTCTTTGGGGGCTTTTTTCTTTTGTGAGGGCCTTTTTTGTTCCGTCGGCGCGGCGCGGGCGGGCGTTTCGGCTGTCGGCGCATATGCTGACAGCAGAAGAAAAAAGGGCGGCTCGGCCGCCGGATGGGAGAAAAAAGTGTATTTGGCTGTCATTGCGGGGGGTCTGACCATGCCGTTTTTGGGGACGGCGCTGGGGGCCGCCTGCGTCTTTTTTTTGCACAGGGAGCCGGACGCGCGTCTGCGGCGGGGGCTGACCGGCTTTGCCGCCGGGGTGATGGTGGCCGCCTCGGTGTGGAGTCTGCTGCTGCCCGCCTATGATCTGTCGGCGGGGCTGGGAGCGTGGTCGTTTTTGCCGCCGGCGGCGGGTTTTTGGGCGGGCGTTCTGTTTTTGCTGCTGCTCGATCTGTTTATACCTCACCTGCATTTCGGCAGCGAGCGGGCGCAGGGGCCGCGCTCCCGGCTCAAAAAGACCTCCATGCTGACCCTGGCCGTCACCCTGCACAACCTCCCCGAGGGGATGGCGGTGGGGGTGGTGCTGGCGGGCTTGCTGTCGGGCGAAGCGGGGGTGAGCGAAGCGGGCGCGTTTGCGCTGGCTTTGGGCATCGCCCTGCAGAACGTCCCCGAGGGGACCATCCTCTCCCTGCCTCTCCGGGAGAGGGGGGTCGGCCGCGCCTTTTTCGTCGGGACGATGTCGGGGGTCGTCGAGCCGATCGGGGCCGTCCTCACGCTCGCCCTCGCCCGGCAGGTGTCGGCGGTGCTGCCGTATCTGCTGGCCTTTGCGGCCGGGGCGATGCTCTACGTCGTGGTGGAGGAGCTGATCCCCGAGGCCGCCGAGGACGGCCCGTCCAACGTGGGGGTGCTGTGCTTTGCCGTCGGGTTTTCGATCATGATGGTGATGGACACCGTGCTGGGATGATCCGAGCTTCGCACGCGCACAAAAACCGAACGTTCTTAGCGCCAAACCCGCGCCCGAAAAACCGAACGTTCTTAGCGTCGCGCCCGCGCCCGAAAAAGCCCGGAAAAGAGCGAAAAAAAGGACAGACGCCCCCGCAGGCGGGGGCGTCTGTCTCTATGTTTGCTTTTCTTCGGAGGCGGCGCTCACTTTTCTTCAAAGTGACAGACAAACGTGCCAAAGTCGCCGCGCGGGAACGTCGGCACCGGTCCGACCCGTGCGAGCGTCCGGCCGCCGAGGATCAGGCCCAGCTCCGGGACGTAGTAGCGTTTGGCGGGGTCGAGCCCGCGCGCGCACAGGCGCACGGGATCGCCGTGGCGCGGTCCGCCCAGCCGCCGGTAGCAGGTCATCCGGGCGCGGCTCTTGTCGCGGGAGACCAGCATCACGCCAAAGACGTTGTCGTCCGGGGAGCCCAGCCGATACGCGTCGCCCGACAACACCAGGTCCTCCATGGCGCGGTAGTCCTCGATCTGCGCCCGCACGGCGGCGCGCTCCTCGTCGGTCATGACGGTGGCGTCCAGCTCGTAGCCGGTCGCGCCCAGATGGGCGACGTCGGCGCGGGTGGCAAAGGAGGTGGTGCGGCCGGTCTGGTGGTTGGGGCAGATGGAGACGTGACAGCTCATGGTCGAGAGCGGATAGACGATGGAGGTGCCGTACTGGATGGCGGTGCGGTCCTCGGCGTCGCTGTTGTCGGACGTCCAGATCTGCGGGAAGTACGCCAGCACGCCGGGATCGAAGCGCGCGCCGCCGCTCGCGCACCCCTCAAAGAAGACGTCGGGGTGCGCGTCCACGATGCGATCAAAGATCTCGTACAGACCCAGGGCGTACCGGTGGGCAAACTCGCTCTGCCGCTCGGGCGGCAGGCCGATCGAATAGCTGTCGGTGACGTTGCGGTTGTAGTCCCACTTGACGTAGGAGATGTCGTAGGCGTCGAGGATGCGGTTGACGCTGTCGACGATATAGTCCCGCACCTCGGCGCGGGTCAGGTCCAGCATGAGTTGATGGCGGGAGTAGCAGCGCGCCCGGTCGGGCAGGCCGATGGCATAGTCGGGATGAGCGCGGAAGAGGTCCGAGTCCTCCGAGACCATCTCCGGCTCAAACCACAGACCGAATTTCATGCCCTTGGTCTTCAGGTAGTCGATGAGCGCGCCGAGGCCGCCTTTGAGTTTGTTTTCGTTGACCGTCCAGTCGCCGAGTCCCGAGCGGTCGTTGTCGCGCTTGCCAAACCAGCCGTCGTCGAGTACAAAGGTGTCGATGCCGGTGTCGGCGACCGCGTCGATGATGGCTTTGAGCCGGTCAAAATCAAAGCCGAAATAGGTGGCCTCCCAGTTGTTGATGAGGACGGGGCGGGGGGTTTTGGCCCATTTGGCGGGGATCAGATGCTCGCGCCAGGCGTCGTGCAGGGCGCGGCTCATGCCGCCGAGCCCCTCTTCCGAGACGGCGATGACGCACTCCGGCGTCTCCAGCCGCTCGCCCGGCTCCAGCACCCACGAAAAATCAAAGTCGTTGATGCCGCCGGACACCACCGTCTCGCCGGTGGAGGCGACTTCGGCCTTGAGGACAAAAGAAGAAGAATAGACGAGCGAAAAGCCCCACGCCCGCCCGGCGTCCTCGGTCGCGTCGGGGGAGACGACGGCCAAAAAGGGGTTGAGGGTCGCGGAGGAGGAGGTGCGCTTGGAGTCCACGGAAAAGACGCCGCGGCGCAGCGGCGCGCGCTCGACCGAGCGCTCCGACGCCCAGTTGCCGGGGAGGGTCAGCGCCTCATAATCCGAGCCGCACAGCCCCATGGCAAAGGACCAGGCGCGGTGCAGGATCAGCCGCTCCGCCCCGCGGTTGTGATAGACGGCGCGGCGCGCGACGACCGAACAGTCGTCATAGACCGTATAATAGAGGTCGGCCGCGAGCCCTCCGTCGGGATCGGCGAGGTGCAATCGCAGCGTCTCGCCGCCCGACAGCGACGGCATGCCGTCGATCTTCGGCTTTTGCGGCAGGATCTCGTGCCCCGCGTAGAGCAGCCGGGTCAGGCGGTCGCCGCGCACCGTCTCGGCGTGCACCGTCGGCTCGCGATAGTCGCCCGTGCCGAAAAACGAGATCTCGGGCGAAAACTGGTGATAAGAAAAGAGCCGCTGCGCCCCCTGCGTATCCTCGCCGGGAGGCGTGGCCACGGACGAGTGGCCGCCGGACGAGCGGGTGTAGAGCAGCACGTCGCGGTCGATCCGCCCGCCGCTGTACAAATGCTCGGGAAAGCCCGTGTGGTTGATAAAGAACCCATAACTGAGATCCTTGCCCTCCAGAAAAAAGGTCCCGGTCTTCGC
>JAGDBW010000012.1 GCA_017958845.1 Clostridia bacterium
CCGCTGCCGACGGCGGTGGGCTACGCCTCGCTCAACCCGGCGCGGAACATCGGCGTCGCCGCCGAGCGCGGCAGCATCGAAGTCGGCAAGCGCGCCGACTTCGCCCTGCTCACCGACGACTTTGAGACCGTCGCCACCGTGGTCTCCGGCCGCGTCGTTTACCGCGCCTGATCCTGCTCGTGGGCGACCCCGCGCCTGTCCCGTGCTTTCGAGGCGCTCGTCCCGCCCCCTAGGCGCATCCGCGCCGTTTCGTTCCCCGGGACGTTTCCGCGCCCGATCCCCCTCGCGGCGCGGCCGTCTGCCGCCCGCTTGCTGCCCGCAGCGCGGCTCCTCTCCCACCCACCAAAAAACCCGACAAAAAAAGCGAGCCATGCTCGCTTTTTTTGTCGGCGCTCGTTCTTTCCCCGTCACTCGCGGAGCAATCCGGTTTTCCAGTCGACAGAGGGAAAGTGCCCGGTCAGATACACCTGCCAGCGCTCCGGTCCGACCCCGATCGGGTCCTCATGGACGCCAAACGCGATCAGCACCCGCGCCTCGTCGGACCAGGCAAACATCGTATACCGATACGGAAAACGCCGGCGCGCGCCCGCGCCGAACCACGACGCGGAGTATCCCTCGATCTCTCTGAAGGTGATGTCCCCCAGCGTGACATAGTCGCTCCCGGTCAGTTTCATATGGGAGAGATAGTATTCTTTCGCGGCCCGGTAGGTCTCCTCGTCCGCGTAGCGAAACCAGAGTATCGCGCTGACGTCCTTGTTGGTCCGGTCGCCGTGATCCGTATAGACAAACTCGCTGCCCACGGTCGGATAGGCGTCGGCAAAGCCCTCGGGGATCAGATAGCGGCACATCTTGTCATAGGTCTGATCGGTCCCAAAGCGATCGATCCCGCGCACGTTGATCTCCCGATACGCCTGCCCCCCGCACGACGCGAGCGTGCAGATCACCAAAGACAGGCAAAGCGCGACGCAGAGCCGCCCGCAGCACTTGTTTTTCATCACGATCCCCCTCACTCCACCATCTTGGCCTCGTCCCAGTCAAAAAACGGAAAGTGCCCAAAGAGAAACACCGCCCAGTCGTCCGTGTCCACCACCAGAGGCCAACGGACGTGCCCAAAGGCGACGATCGCCCGCTCTTCGTCCGAAAAGGCGGCCATGGTAAACGCGTACGGAAACCGGTGGAGAGCCACCTCCCGGGGGTCCATGTCCGGCGTCGGCTCCTCGTATTTTTCAAAGAAACCGACGATCCGATAAAAACAAAAGGACGCGTAGTCAGAATAGGTCTCCTCGGCGAGGGTCATGTGATCCAGATAGTACCGCTTGGCCTCCCGATAATCCTCTTCATTCTCAAAGCGAAAGCAAAACAGCGCCGTGTCGGCCTCGATCCGCGTGTTTCCAAAGCCGTGATACTCATAGTCCCATCGGTCGTTGTCATATTCGTCGACCCACACGCCCGGCTCGGTGTTATCCTCCCGGTTTTCTTTCTTCTCTTTCTCTTTTTCGAGCAGAAAGTCGAGAAAGTCGTCCGGCAGCAGATAGCGGCACAACAGCAGACTCGAGTCGGCGACGTACGACACCTTGACGCCCTGCCGGATCGTGTGATCCTGCATCACCGATCGACAGGAAGCGAGACACACGCTCCCCGCGAGCGCCGCGCACAAAAACAGACACGCGACCGTCCTCCGCAGCACTCCGCCTCTCATCGACCATCGCCTCCTTTCAACCCATATATCCAAAAAAACAGCGCTCAGCGCCGCTCACGACCGTTTTTTGTCTTTGCGGCGCCGTCGATCCCATTATATATGCGAGCGCCGAAAAAGTCAATATCGCCCCCGCCGTCCCCCGCCGCCCCGCCGACAAAAGGACCAAAAAAACAGACCCGCGGCGTTCGCGCCGCGGGTCACAGGCAGACGAGCGAGGGTCAGCCGGTCGTCTCGGCTTCCACCAGACGCACCGCTCCGTACTTTTCGCGCAGTGCGTTTTTCTGTATCTTTCCGGTGGGGTTTCGCGGTATTTTGTCAAAGATGATCTTCTTCGGCCGCTTGTATCTCGGCAGACCCAGACAAAACTCGTCCATCTCCTCCGCGGTCGCCGTCGCGCCTTCTTTGAGCTGGATCACCGCGCAGGTGATCTCGCCCAGCCGCGCGTCGGGCAGACCGATCACGCCCACGTCCGAGACTTTCTCATGCGCACGCAGATAGTCCTCGATCTGCACGGGATAGATGTTTTCGCCCCCCGAGATGATCACGTCCTTTTTGCGGTCGACCAGGTAAATAAAGCCCGCCTCGTCGGTCCTGGCCATATCGCCCGTCCTCAGCCACCCGTCCGGCGTCAGCACCTCGGCCGTGGCTTCGGGGTTCTTGTAGTAGCGGCGCATCACGCCGCGGCCGCGCAGGCACAGCTCGCCGACCTCGCCTTGACGCACCGGCGTCCCCTTCTCGTCGACGATCCTGACCTCCCAGCCGCAGCCGGGCACGCCGATCGCGCCGACTTTTTCGATATTCTCCACGCCCAGATGCACCGCGCCCGGTCCGATCGACTCGGACAGGCCGTAGTTGGTGTCATACGCGTGATGCGGAAAGACCCGCAGCCACCGCCGCACCAGCGACGGCGGCACCGGCTGCGCGCCGATGTGCATCAGCCGCCATTGGTCGAGACGATAGTCAGATAGGGAGAGTTTTCCCGACTCGATCCCGTCCAGGATATCCTGCGCCCACGGCACCAGCAGCCACACGATGGTCGCGCCCTCCTCCGAGGCGGCGCGCAGGATCCACTCCGGCTTGACGCCCCGCAGGATCACGGCGCGCCCGCCGGTCAAAAGAGACCCAAACCAGTGCATCTTGGCGCCCGTGTGATACAGGGGCGGGATGCAGAGAAAGACGTCGTCTTTTGTCTGCCCGTGGTGCGCCTGCTCGGTCTCGGCCGAGGCCATGAGAGCGTCGTGCGCGTGCAGGATCGCCTTGGGAAAGCCGGTCGTACCGGAAGAAAAGTAGATGGCCGCGTCGTCCTCGTCCGAGAGTTCCACCGGGGGAGGATCGGCCGAGCAGTAGCGGAGCAGCGACAGACAGTCTTCGGCAAAGTCGGGTACCACCGCCTCGCCGTCCCGCACAAAGAAGTAGGTACGCACCCGCATCCCGGCCCTGACTTCGCGGATCCGATCCACAAACTCCGGCCCGAACACCAGCACGTCCACGTCGGCCAGGTCCGCGCAGTAGGCGATCTCCTCGGCCGAAAAGCGAAAGTTCATCGGCACGGCGACCGCTCCCGTCTTGAGGATCCCAAAGTACAGCGGCAGCCAGTCGAGACAGTTCATCAGCAGCAGCGCCACCTTGTCCCCGCGCCTGATCCCGCGCGAGAGCAAAAGATTGCCAAAGCGGTTGGCCCGATTGTCAAACTCGCGCCAGGTCATCTCCCGCCGATACTTGCGGGAGGAGGTAGACTGGATCAGACTGTACTCGCGCCAGGAGAGGGTCGCGTCGGGCTGGTCGGCGGGGTTGCGCTCGACCAGCGCCACGTCCTCGGGCCACAGCCGGGCGTTGCGTTCAAGAAAAGCGGTGATAGGCATACAACAGACTCCTTGTCAAAAAAGATGGAAAAACGACCGTCCGCGTCCGTTTGCCGACGCCCGGCCAAAATCAACCGAAAAACAACCAAACCCCCGCCCGACACGCCCCGACAGAGGGGGGTCACGGCATCGACGGACCGGAAGACAGGGCAGGGCGCAAAGCCAAAAAGCCGCAAAAAAACGGCCGCGGGCACACCCGACAGCCGGCCTTGCCGCGCGGCCGCGGCCGCGCGAAAAAGAGCAAAAAAGCGCCGGGTACCACCATACCCTCGCGCTGTCACGGGCGCGCCCGTCACGTCCTACGCGGACGCCCGACGGCGTCTTTCGGCGTGCTGCTCTCGGGAGGTAATTCTCGCGGCAAACGACGGACTGCTCGCACCAGCCGCAGTCTCTCTTTGCGTTGCGTGTGCCGGATACTGGGTTCCCGGTCGTGGCATTTTCGTTCATTATAGCACCCCGGCCCGGGGTTGTCAATTTGTTTGCGTCATTATTTTTCCCCCGACGCGCATTTTCGCCAAAAAAAGATTGCATTTCAAAAATACTTGTGTTATACTACATGTGTCAAAATATATCCGATTGCAGGCGTCCCGCCGAGAAAGGAAAGGTGTCCCATGTCCGCCAAAAATTCCGAAGCCGTCTTCTACCCCATCCCCTCCGGCAAAAACCAGCTGGTCTCTTTCAATGAGCCCGAAGTCCTCCACACCTCTCTCCGTCCCTCCGGCGCGACCAAAAAGAATCTGCCGGAGATGGAACGCCGCCGCAGCATCATTCGCCTCAGTACCGGCGGGATCAACCGCGCCAGAGTCGCCAAACTCAAACTCGGAAAGCTCTGCTCCGTCTTCGCCGACCGCTCGTACGTCAGCCTCGACAGCCTCAAGATCGTGGGCCTCGTCCCGCCCGACACGACCTACCTCACTGTCGTCGCAGGCGGAAAGCTCGACCGTCGCCTCATGGTCGAGGCCAACGAGTTTTCCAAACGCGCCACGCGCATGCTCGCCCTGACCGGCGGCCGCGCCATCGAGCTGTACTGATCCCCCTCCGCCCGTCTCGGACGAGCGCCCCGCCGCTCATAGAGACCGGCCCACAACTCAAAAGAGAGCGCCCGCGCAGGGCGCTCTCTTTTTTGCGCTTTCGCCGTCCCTTCCGCCACGCCTCCCGCGCTTCTCCCGCCGCGCCCGCCCGCAGCGTCCCGCCCGCACCCCGCCTCCTTTTTGTCTTTCGCGCCTTTTTGAGGTCGGTTTCCCGCGCGGCGGGTCTTCGCCGCCGCCCCGCCATATCTTTTTATTTTTTGTCGCTTTTTCGCTTTTTCTCTCTTGACTTTCCCGCCGCCCCGTGATATGATAGCCCTGTTCAAAATGAGAGTATCTCTCAAAATTGCGTCACACGGACCCATCGGAGAAAGCCATGATCTACAAGACCGAACAAAACCAAAAACTCATCGCCTACCTGCGCTCCGCCGCCTCTCAGCTGCCCATGCAGACCATCGTCGCGGACATGAAGGCGCAGGGAGTCGCCGAGAGCACCACCTACCGCCTGATGCGCGAGCTGGTCGAGGCGGGCGAGGTGCGCCGCTTCGTCACGGGGCACAACCGCCGTTTCTACTACCAGGCCGTGCGCGACGCCGCCTGCGGACGCCACATGCACCTCAAATGCGTCAAATGCGGAAAGCTCGTGCACCTCAGCCCCTGCGTGTCCGACTTTATCGAGCGGCAGGTCCTGGCGGCCAACCGCTTTGTCATCGACGAGGGCATGACCCTCCTGCTCGGCCGCTGCCGCGCCTGCAGCCGGCCCGGAGAAGAGGAGGCACGCCCGTGATCCGTCAGATCTGCGAGGTCATCCTCGACGCCCTGCTCGATACCGCCAAACTCCTGCCGTTCCTCTTTCTCACCTACCTTTTGCTCGAATGGATCGAACACCGCGCGGCCGAGCGTATGCAGCGCTTTCTCAGCCGGGCGGGACACTTCGGCCCCGCCATCGGCGCCGGGCTGGGCGTCGTTCCGCAGTGCGGCTTTTCCGCCGCCGCCGCGGGCCTCTACTCCGCGCGCGTCATATCCGTGGGGACGCTCGCGGCCGTCTTTCTCTCCACCTCCGACGAGATGCTGCCGGTGATGATCGCGGGGCGCATGTCCCCCCGCGTGATTCTCATCACCCTGGGGCTGAAGTGCGCCGTTGCCCTCCTCGTCGGCTACGCCCTCCATCTTCTCCACCCCCTCTTTTCGAGAAAAAATGAGGGGGGTCAGGAGCATATCCACGACATTTGCACCGACGAACACTGCCATTGTGAGCGCGGGATATGGCGTGGGGCGCTGCACCATACGCTCCACATCGCCTGGCTCGTTTTGGTCGTCAATCTGCTGCTCGGAGCGCTTTTCGAGTGGGTCGGCGCCGCGCGGATCACGGCGCTGCTCGCCCACCACGGACTGCTGACCTACCTCGCCGCGGGCCTCGTCGGCCTGATACCCAACTGCGCCGCCTCGGTGGTACTCACCGAGCTCTACGTCGACGGCGTTTTGCCCTTCGGCGCCATGCTGGCGGGGCTGCTGCCCGGCGCGGGCGCGGGTATACTGGTGCTCCTACGCACCAACCGACCGGTCCGCCGCTCCCTTTTGATGCTCGCCTTTCTGCTCGCGGTCGGGATCTCGGCCGGCCTGCTCGCCTCCCTCGTCTTTCCGTCCCTGTGATAAAAAAACACAAAAAAACCGCAAAAAAGCTGTTCCGTTCTCTCTGTTTTATGGTATAATAAATCGTCGCGCACGACCCTCCGGCGTCCCCGGCGGATCCGCCGCGCCCACACAAAAAAACAGTCAAAAAAAGGACCGAAAACCACCATGAAAAGCGTCGCCATCATCGGCTTCGGCGGTCAGGGCAACTGGCACGCCGACATGATCAGAAAAAACAACGTCGTCTCCCTCGCCGGCGTGTGGGACATCCGCCCGGAGCGTCTCGCCTACGCCGGGAGCATGGGGATCAGAGCATACGCGAGCCGCGAAGAACTTCTCGCCGACCCCGCCGTTGACATCGTACTCATCGCCACCCCCAACGACCTGCACAAACCCTTCGTCATCGAGGCTCTCTCCCGCGGCAAGCACGTCGTCTGCGAAAAGCCCGTGGCCCTCTCCGTCTCCGACTACGACGAGATGACCGCCGCCGCCCGCGCGGCCGGCCGTGTGTTCGAAGTGCACCAGAACCGCCGGTGGGACACCGACTACCTGGCCGTCAAGGACCTGATCGACAGCGAACGGCTCGGAAAGCCCCTTTTCGTCGCCTCCTACGTGCAGGGCTCGCGCGGCATCCCCGGCGACTGGCGCCGCCAAAAAGAATACGGCGGCGGCATGATCTACGACTGGGGCGTGCACATGATCGACCAGATGCTGAAACTCATCCCCGGCTCCATCACCGACGTCTTCTGCCTGACCACCCACTACACCAACTCCGAGGTGGATGACGGCTACCGCCTGTATCTCAAGTTCGACAGCGGCGTGCTGGCCTACAGCGAGGTCGGCACCTACAACTTCATCTCCCAGGGGCGCTTTTACGCCCAGTTCGAGACCGGCACGGCGCACATCCCCGGCTGGCACGATCCGGTCGAGGTCAGAGAGTGCCTGGACTGGGGCGAGGGCGACGTCCACCCGGTCCTGACCGCGTCCGGCATCACCCGCACCATGGCCCCGCGCAGTGACCGCACGGTCCGCAGCTACAACATCCCGCAGCCGTCCTCCGACGTCCACGACTTCTACCGCAACCTCGTCGAGGCCATCGACGGAAAAGCGGAAAAACTCATCCGCGACGAGGAGGTCCGCCGCGTCCTGTCGGTCATCGAGGCGGCTTTCGCCTCGGCCGACGCGGGGCAGGTCATCCGCCCCGAGCGCCCGCTCTGATCCCGTCCCCGGACAGAGCCGTCCGCACCGTTCGATCCGCCCCCGGCACCCCACCCAACAAACAAGGAAACGTCTATGGAATTCATGTCTCCCCTGCAGTCTCGCCTGCTGCAGATGTTCAAGGGCTTTGTGCGCGGCCGGACGGATTTTTCGCCCGTCCCCTTCTACCCGCAAAAGACCGACGTTTTCTCCGCCCGTGCGCCGCAGCTCTTTTTCAAGCGCACCACGCCCGAGACGGTCGGCCTGGACTCGGCGGAGATCGGCGAGCTGCTCTCCGCCATCGAGGGAGAGCGCGCCGCCAACGTCCACAACCTGCTCATCCTGCGGGGCAACAAGGTCGTCTGCGAGGCCTCCGCGCCCGGCTACAGCGTCACCACCTGGTGCCAGACGTACTCAATGGCCAAGAGCCTGACCGCCATCGCGATCGGGATGCTGGTGGACGACGGACGGCTGTCGCTGTCCGACCGGCTGTGCGATCTGCTCTTTGACGAGATCCTGCGGCTGGGCGGCGGCACGCCTCTGCCCGTCCGCCCGGAGATGAAAGCCGTCACCATCCGCGACCTGCTCGCCATGTCCGTCGGCGTCAACACCATCAGCGAGACCACCGCCGCCGTCTGCGACGACTGGACGCGCACCTTTCTCACCTCCAAGCCCGAGTTCACCCCCGGCTCCGCCTTCCGCTACAACAGCCTCAACACCTCCATGCTCTCGGTGGTCGTCCGCCGCGTCGCGGGCATGCCTCTCGGCGACTTTCTGACCGAGCGGCTCATGCGACCGCTCGGCATCCGCAACTTCCTGTGCGAAAAGGGCCCCGAAGGCATCGAAAAAGGCGGCTGGGGCATGTACATATCCCCCGAGGATATGGCGCGCGTCGGCCGCCTGTTCCTGCAAAAAGGCCGCTGGGAAGGAAAGAGGATCCTCAGCGACAACTGGATCAACCTCATGACCCGCCGCACCTTTGCCACGGGCGAAAACTACGGCGACTACGACTACGGCCTGCACGCCTGGGTCTCCCGGGACCAAAAGACGTTTTTGTTCAGCGGCATGCTGGGACAGAATATGTGGCTCTGCCCGGACAACGATATCGTCGTCGTCCTCACAGCCGGCAACGACGACGTCTTTGAGCGCTCCGCCGTCCTGCGGCTCGTCGAGCGCACGCTCGGCCCCGCGCGCCGCTTTCCCGCCGGTCCTCTGCCGCCGCAGCGCGAAGCGTGGAACGCCCTCTGCCACACCGAACAGCACTTCTGCGAAGCCTATCGTTTTGCCACGCCTTTGCACACGCCCGGCGCCGTCAAGACCTTCTTTTTGCACCTTTTCAGAAAAAACCCCACCCCTCTCCCCGCCGCTTGCGGGGGGTACGTCGGCTCCTACACCGTCGCCGCTCCCACCTCGGCGGGCCTGTTGCCGATGTTCGTCCGCTTCATGCAAAACAACCATACCGAGGGCGTCCGCCGCGTTTCGTTTACGGTGGAGGAGCGGCGCTTTATCGCACACGTCGAAGAGGGCAGCGCCTCCCACACCTTTGAGATCGGCTTTTACGGACCCGCGAGGGGAGAACTCAACTTCCGCGGCGAGCACTACGTCGTGCAGACGTTCGGCCAGTTTTCGGTCGGTGAGGCAGGCGAAGCGCAGCTGCGCGTCGAGATGATCTTCCCCGAGATCCCCCACGCGCGCCGGATCTGCTTTGTGCGCGAGCAGGGCGGGCTGCGCGTCAGCATGACCGAGACCCCGGGCCGAAAGATGCTCGACGCCATGATCGCCACCTTCATCCCCGACGTGTTCCGCGCCGGCGGCATCGTGGGCATGATCCGCACCCGTCTCTTTGACGGCGTCGACCCACTCAAAGCCATCGGCCCCATGACCGAGCCGGTCTTCTTCGCCGCCCGGGACGGCGCTCTGGTCGCCTCGGCCCCGTCTCCTAAAGCCGGGCGTCACCGGCGCCAAAAATAGCGCCTTCCTCGCCGCCCCCGCCCGGTCTTCCGTCCGCTCTCCCGCCGCGCTCCGCGCCCGAGAGCCGGGCCGAAGCACGTGGCCGCCCCATACAAAAACAAGAGTCCCTTTTGTCCATCGACAAAAGGGACTTTTTGCGTCTTCATATCCAAAACAACAGAACAAAAGCAAAACCCCTGCCCACGACCATCCGCAACGGGAGGTGCTTGCCGTCCGGCGCGACCGCGCCGTAGCGCCCCGCCGCCCGCTTTGCCGTCACAGGTCGATCCGGTAGCGCTCGATCATCTGCCCCGGCGTATCTTCGTACGGGATGGTGTCCAGATAGACGCCGCCGTTCTTTTGGATCGTTCGGCGGCTGCCCTCGTTTTCGGGAAAGCAGGTGATGAGCACCCACGTCAAACCCGCCTCGCGGCATTTGCCGAGCGCCTCAGCCAGCATCCGCGTCGCGTACCCTTTCCGCCGCTCGCTCGGCGCGACCGAATAGCCGATATGTCCGCCAAACTTTTTCAGATATTCGTTCAGTTCGTGACGGATCTGGATCACGCCCACGATCTTTTCATCCTCCTCCCGCACGTAGATATACTGGGAGGAGCGGACGTATTCCGGCGCCGCCGTCTCGGACCGTTTCAGCCGTTCGATCAGCGCCAGCCATTCGGCGGTGCTCCCGCACTTTCTCAGTCCGCCTCCGCCGTCCATCGACGCGCCGGGAAAGAGAAATTCGCTCCGGTACGCCTGTATCTGCCGGTCATAGTCCATCGTCGGTTCGATCAGTTTCATCACATATCTCCCAAAAAAGTAAATAATAATTGTCGTTTCCGCTTCTTCTGTCACGCCTCTCTGCCCCCAAGCGACAGATCGCCGGTCCCCCGGCCGCCGGGCGGACAGGCGCCGGAGGAGCGCGACCACCCCTCCCGTGTCAAAAAGAGAGGCACAACCGGGCCGGACAACGCCCTACTCGCCCTCGATCCACAGCCGTATATTTCCGGTCGAGGCCCGGACTTCGCACGACCCGCCCGCCCCGGAGGCGGGGACTTCGATCTTTCCGGTCGACGCCTGCGCGTCAAAGACCTTGGGGGTGCGCAGCGACCCCGTCACGTCGCCGGTGGTGACGAGCACGCTGATCTGCGCCGCGTCGCATCGCGCAAAGGTCACGTCGCCCGTTGTCGCCTTGATCGACATACGCCCGCCGACCACCACGTCGGTCAGCGTCACCTTCCCGGTGCGTCCGATGATCTCGGCATTCCCGTCGCAGATCACCGCGCTCGCCGCGATGACGCCCGTAGACGCGGAGAGCGACAACTCACCGACACGCAGATCGCACAGACGGATACCGCCCGTGCTGACCCCGATCTTCATCTGACCCGTCACGGACGCGGCGCACGCGACGTCGCCCGTGCTGACTTTGATATCCAAAGCCCCAAAAGAAAAGTCCCCCGGGATCGACACCCCGCCCGTACTGTTTTCGATCGTCAGCCGCTCGTATTCGCCGGCGGGCAGCCGGATCGTGACCGACAGTTTCTTGGTGGAGAAGAGCGACCATCGCTCATACCACGGTCGCTCGTCCTCGACGCTGACCGTCAGCGTCCCGTCCTCGCAGGTCACCTTGTGTCTTACGTTCGTGCGTTCCACGCAGACCACACGGCGCTCTCCGTCCTCGGACGGCTGCAGGATCACGTCGGTCTCCTTGGTATTGACGACGATCACGGACGCCTCCGCGTCCAACACGTATTCGCTGGTCTCGTAGTGGTTCGTATCCAGCGCCCGGAGATCAAACCCGCAGGCGGCGAGCGCGACGCCGATCAGCGCGACCCCGCACAGCAGCAGCAAAGATGCCGCGACGATCCATCTCTTTTTCATTTTGCGCGCCTCCTTCTGACAAACAGCATTTTGGTGCCGACCGCCGCCCCGCGGGTGAGCGCCGCACATCCAAAGTGCCAAAAGATCGCGAGCCCGGCGCAGACCAGACCCGCTCCGCAGAGAACCAACCCCTGCCAGCCGTGTCCCATACAGGCAAAGAACGCGCCTCCGGCGAGGCCGCCCAGCCCTCCTGCCCACAGCCCGACGCCCGCGGCCCACAGCGATACGATGACCGCCCAGACCGTGATATACAGAGACAAAAGGACAGAAAAGGCGGCGACCAGCAGCGGCAGCCACAGCGGAAAGCCCAGCGCCAACAGCGCGATCGTCGCCCCGCTCCGTCGCCTCCCTTGACTCTCGCTCCCCTCCGACCGCGCCCGTTTTTCGCCTCTCTCACGTTCGGGCAAAAAACGGTCTCTGACCAATGTCGAGAGCGGGATATCCGCGACGGTCTGCGACACGATCCGGCTGACCGGCCCCGTCCGCGCAACGGCTTCGGCCTCGCTCAGCCCTTCCTCCATGCGGTCGTCGATCATCTCACCGTAAAAGGCCAGACGTTCCTCCACGTCCACCCGCGGCAGTCCGGAGAGCGCCCCCCGCAGCTCCGCCAAAAAGCGTTGTTTATCCATGACGATCCTCCTTTGCGACAAAGCGATAGATGGAGGCCACCTCTTCCCACTCCGTCAAAAAATCTTTGATCCGCCTCGCCCCCGTCGGGGTGATGCGATAGTACTTTCTCAGCCGCCCGGCGTGTTCCACCGAGTACACCGTCAGCATCCGCGCCGACTCCAGTCTCTTGAGGATGGTGTAGAGCGTCGACTCCGACAGCTCGATGTAAGGTCTCAGATCCTTGATGATCCGATACCCGTACGAATCCTTGTTTTTGATGGCGGCGAGGACACAGACGTCGAGCAGACCCCGTTTCAGTTGGATATCCATGCCATACCTCCTCTTGCATAATACATCATATCACGAAGTATTGCCCTTGTCAACGCCCGCCGCAAAAAAAAGAAAGAAAAAAGAAAAAAGCCCCGCGCCGCTCTCGACCCCCCGCCCGCCGGACAAAAAAAGAAAGGACGGACCACGTCCGTCACGTTCTTTTTTGTTCCCGCAGGACCCGCCTGATGATCCCGAAGCGCCACCGCTTAGGCAAAAGGTCAAAGAGGATGAGCAGGGGATTGCGGTTGATCGAGTAGGCAAACTTCGGCCGCCTCGCCCCCGTCGGGGTGATGCGATAGTACTTTCTCAGCCGCCCGGCGTGTTCCACCGAGTACACCGTCAGCATCCGCGCCGACTCCAGTCTCTTGAGGATGGTGTAGAGCGTCG
>JAGDBW010000106.1 GCA_017958845.1 Clostridia bacterium
CTGCGCGTACTGCTGTGGGTGTGCGGGTGCGCGGTCGCGTATTGCTTTGTCGTCGGGGAGTGGGCGCAGAACTTTTCGCAGATGGACAAGCTCTGGAGCATCCTGCCCGTCGCCTACGCCTGGATCATCGCCGGCATGGGCGGCATGAAGCCCCGGCTGGTCGTCTACGCCCTGATCGTCTCCGTCTGGGGCGCGCGCCTGACCGTCAACTTTGCCCGCAAAGGCGCCTACAGACTCAAGTTTTGGGAGGGCGAGGAGGACTATCGCTGGGCCATCGTCCACCGCCGCTTTTTCAAGTCCAGGATCGCCTGGTCGCTCTTTGATCTCTTCTTTATCTCCCTGTACCAAAACCTGCTGGTCCTCGCCATCTGCCTGCCCGCGCTGGCCTCGATGGAATCCGTCGCCCCCCTCGGCCTGTGGGACGCCGTGGCGGCGGCCGGGGCCGTCTTTTGCCTGGTTTTGGAGACGGTGGCGGACGAATATCAGTGGCGCTTTCACCAGACCAAAAAACAGCTGTTGAGCCAAAACGAAACCCTCGCCGATCTGCCCGCGCCCTATGATCTCGGCTTCAACACCACCGGCCCCTGGGCGCGGATGCGCCACCCCAACTACCTCGGCGAGCAGGGGATGTGGCTGTGCCTGGCCCTCTTTGCCGTCGGCGCCGGCGTGACCCGCGCGGGCGTCTTTCACTGGTCGCTGATCGGGCCGCTGATGCTCGTTTTGCTCTTTATGGGCAGCTCGGCCCTGGGCGAGTCCATCTCGGCGAGGAAGTACCCCGCCTACCGATTCTATACGGAACAGGTCGGCAAATACCTGCCGCTGCACCGCTTTTCCCGCGGGTGAGACCGCGCCTCGGCGCATCGTCCGCCGCGCACCTCCGCTCGCCGTGTCGGCGGCATAGCGAGTCGCGCCCGCCGGGCTCTCCGCAGACAGACACAGCCGCCCGAGAGGGCGGCTGTGTGTTTGGTTTTCGGTTTGTCCTCCGGGCAGACGGGTTGCGGCGCGAGCCGCCCGCCGATCTCCGGCGGTCGTCCGGCTCCCGGTCCGAAACCGCCCGGGAAACAAAAAACCGCCCCGCAAAGGGGCGGTTTTTGCCAGAGGGCTCACGCCTTGTCGTTGAGCCAGTAGCGGATCATCTTCTTAAAGCAGATGGTCATACCGACGCCGACGAGGAAGAAGGCGGACGCGAGGGCGTAGATAAAGTCAAAATACTGGATGGTCCGGTTGAGGATCTCGCGGCTCTCCAGCGCCGGCCCCACGATGCTGCCGACCATGCGGCCCTCCAGCGCGGGGATATAGTGGTAGAAGATCCGGAACACACCGCCGTAGAGGATGGCGCTGACGACCTCGACCCAGATGGTCGGATGCTCAAAGCGCATACTGTTGTTAAAGTTGATGATCAGCACCAACTGCATGAGCAGCGTGATGAGCGCAAACAGGATGTAGGTGACGGGGATGGAGAACTGCGCGACGGCTTCGGGCGAGGCGCCGGCCTTTTCTTTAAAGGTCGCCTGATAGAAAATGGCGAACGCGACCATGACACAATAGGCCACATTGAGCAGAAAAGAGAAAAACAGCACGACGGCGATGGATCTTCTTTTCATGACGGTCTTCCTTTCGCTGGTTTCGACGCCGCGCCGCGCGCGGCGAAAAACACTTTGGTTATTCTATTATAAATGAGAGATATCCTTGTTGTCAAGAGCCGCAAAAGCAATTCTGAGCGCTTCGGCGGCAATTTCTTTTTTGTCGGGGTCGTCGTCCGCGAGCGCGGGCGCAAACGCGCGCACCATCTCGCCCCGCACGGACATATCCCGCGCGTAGCCGTTTTCGTCCGAGTCGGGCAGCGAGAGGTCGACGCAGACCAGCTCCGCCAGGCCGTACGTGGTCTTGTCGCCGGGCGTCCGCGGCAAAAAGTCCGGGGACGTATGCCCGCCAAAACGGACCAATAGCGACGTTTCCTTTCCGTATTCGCCCTGCCGCACGATCTCGCGGATAGCCCCTTCGACCTCGGCCTCGCTCGTCATGCCGTCGAGCGGCAGATCCACCGTCACGTAGCGGCGGCAGCCGATCAGCATCCGCTCACCGTAGAGTTCGCACCCGTCGCGCGAGAGCAGCGCCGCGCCGGTCGAAAGCCCAAAGGCCCCCGTGCCCTCATCGTCGGCCGTCTCACGGTCGTCTCGGGCGGTCGTGTCGCCGTCGGCTTTCGCGCCGTCGGCGGTCGCCTCCCCCGGTCGGTCCGCGTCGCTCCGCGCCTCGTCGGTCGGAGCGTCCGACCCGTCGGCGGGGGGTTCTTTTTCTTTTTTGTCGATTTCGGTCTCGCTTGTCGGGTCCGGGGCGGCTTTGTCCGCCGCCTGCGCGGCGTCGGCCGCGTCGGTCTCCGGGACGGGGATGCGCAGGGTCA
>JAGDBW010000107.1 GCA_017958845.1 Clostridia bacterium
CGCGGGGCGAGGTTTACTTTTTCGCCGGCATAGGGTATAATGGAGGCGGGACTGTTCCGGCTTTTTGTCCGGGAGGTCCGATTCTGTTCGCGGAGGCGCGTATGAGAGCGAAAAAAATCGTCTTTTCGGTCTGCTCTGCCCTGCTCTTTCTGTTGATGCTCGCGGTGCTGGAACTCAACCGCAACACCCTGTGGGGGTGGGGGCTCGCGGCGGTCGCCGCCGGGGGTTTCTGGTTTGTATACGTGCGGTTTCTGACCCGGCGGGCGTGGTTTGTCCGCGCCGGCGCGTGGGTCGGCTGGATCGTCGTCTTTGCCGTCGTGGTCGCCGTCACCTGGCCGCCGGTCAGGGCCGTGCCGGCCGTGGAGCACAAAAACCCCGACAAAACCGGCGTGATCGCCCTCTCGGACGGACAGGTGCGCGGGGTGATGAGCGAGGACGGCCGGGTGGAGGTCTACGCCGGCATCCCCTACGCCAAGCCGCCGGTCGGCGAGCTGCGCTGGCGCGAGCCGCAGGACCCCGACCCCTGGGAGGGGGTGCTCGAGGCGGATCACTTTGGACCTATGAGCATGCAGCCGACCAATCTGCCGCTCTACGATTCGCTGGTGCAGATCGTGGGCTACCACGACTTTCGTATCTCTCTCTCGGACAACAGCCGCGCGCCGGTCAGCGAGGACTCGCTGTATCTCAACGTCTGGAAGCCCGCGGGCGACGCGGCGGGCCTGCCCGTGCTGGTCTATGTCCACGGCGGATCGCTCAAGACCGGTCAGACGTGGTACGGAGACTACAACGGCGAAAGCCTGGCGCGGCGGGGCGTGGTCGTGGTCAACTTTGCCTACCGGCTGGGGGTGTTCGGCTATCTCGCGACGGAGGAACTCGCCGCCGAGTCGCCCTACGGCACGACCGGCAACTACGGGCTCCTCGATCAGATCAAGGCGCTGGAATGGGTGCGCGACAACATCGCCGCCTTTGGCGGTGATCCCGCCAACGTGACGCTGGCGGGCGAGTCGGCCGGCGCGGCGAGCGTCAGCGCGCTGTGTACATCGCCGCTCGCGGCGGGGCTCTTTGAGCGTGTGGTGCTGGAGAGCTCGACCGTCGCGTCGGTCGCCCCTCCGCACTCCTTCCGCCTCCTCGACGAGGCGCTGGAGAGCGGGCGGGGGCTGATGGCGCGTCACGGATGCGCCACCGTCGAAGAACTGCGCGCGCTGCCCGCCGAAAAACTGGCGGGCGAGGCCGAGACCCAGCATCATATGACCGTGGACGGTTACGCCCTGACCGAGACGCCCCACGAGTCCTATCTGCGCGGCGCTTATAACGAAAAACAGATCTTGCACGGCTACAACAGCCGGGAGAGCGGGGCGTTTTTGGTGTTGGAGAAAACGACCCGCCGCAGTTATGAAAAGAAGGTGCGGGACTATTTCGGAGACTACGCCGACGAGGTGCTGGCCCTCTATCCCAAAGGCACCGACAAAGAGTGCGCCGAGCGGTGGGCCCTGATCTGGGGGGCGGTCTTTTTTGACTACCCGCACTACTGTCTCAACCGCCTGGCGGTGCAGAACGGCATCCCGGTCTACGAATACTACTTTTCCAAAGACAACGGGCGGCTCGGCCCGTGGCACAGCGGCGAGGAGATCTATCTGTACGGCAATATCCCCGACGGGTCGCGCCTCTTTGACGCGCGCGACAGAGAACTGTCGGCGCAGATGACGGACTATCTGATCCGCTACGTCACGACCGGCGACCCCAACGGCGAGGGCCTGCCCGCGTGGGAGCAGAACCTCACCTCGACCCGCATGCTGGAGTGGGGCGAGACGACCGCGATGACAGAGGAGAGCAAGCTGCCGCTCTTTGAGATCCTCGACCGCATGGACGGGTGGGGAGACTGACGCACGCGAAAGCCGGCGCGAACGCACGCGCCCGGCAAAGGGTGAAAAGGAAAACAACGCCGAAAACCGGCGTTGTTTCTTTTTTTCTTTCGTCGGGCGGTCGGCGCGAGGCGGGCGTCTCGGCGCGCTCCGGTCGGAGCGGTCAGTCGGCGGGGGCGGCGAGAGCCGCCGTGACGCGCTCGGCCAGCTCGTCCATGCGGGCGAACAGCCAGGCGCCGGGGCAGGTCTTTTTTTCGTTGAACCAGCGGTGGACGGTGAGGATCATCTCACCCGCGTTTGGTCGGTAGGCCAGCGTCGCTTCTTTGTCGCCCAGCCACAGGAGTTTGTTTTTGCCGTTGCGGCGGCAGACGTCGGCGCACAGCTCGATCAGGCGCTCGTAGACGACGGGGCGGAACGCGTAGGGCTCCTCCGTGTCCGAGGCGCACTCGATCGTGACGGCGCGCTGATCGTTTTCTTCGCTGGAGGAGCACCAAGAACGGTTTTGCTCTTGTACGTACTGGCCGATACGGCCGTCGCGGTCCACGCCGTAGTGAGAGGAGGCGCGCGTCGTCGGTCGGAAAAACCACTCGCCGAGCCACTCGGCCGTGCATTGTCCGACCGCGCAATGCGGCGTGATGCGGTCGATGGCGTGGGTACGCAGTCCGGAGTGGTGGGGGCTGAGCTGTGTGTAGACGACCAGGGGGCTGTCGGTGGATAACACGGAGTTGGCTCCTTTTTTTCGGCTTTTTTTCTGTCCGGGCGGCCGTCTGTCGGGGCGCGGCGGGCGGCCGGGGTGTTCGGGGGCGGGGATTCAGCCCATCCGCGACGCGGCGGCGAGGGCCGCGCGCAGAGCGGCGAGGGCGTCTGTCATTTCGCTTTCCCAGCGGTCGGCGTGGGCGTTGGCCTCGACCGAGAGGCGACCACGATAGCCGACGCGCGACAGGGCGCGGAGAGCCCCGGCGTAGAAGGCACCGGCGTCGTCGCCGGGCGCGGGCACGGCGCGGGTGACGGGGTGGGCGATGTGACAATGGATCAGCGCGTCGGCGACCGCCGGGACGTCGGAGAGCGGCTCGTCCAGCTGCGCCACGTGGTAGAAGTCGGCCAGCAGACGCACCGCGGGGTGGTCGATCTCGCGGACGAGCTCATACCCCTCCGTGAGCGTGTGAATAAACGCCGTCTCCTGACGTCTGAGCGGCTCGAGGGCGATCCGCAGCCCCTCCCGGCGGGCGGCGTCGCCGACCAGCCGCGCCGCGCGGACAAACTGCGCGCGGGCACGCGAAAGCGGAAAATCCTGTCCCTCGGGGATCGAGCGGCAGCGCCCCGAACCCAGCACGATCACCTCGGCGCCCAGCGAAGCGGCGCGCGCGAAGGCGCGGGCGCAGTAGTCGGAGATTTCGGCTTCGGAGACGGGGGTCTCGCCGACCAGCTGCCAGTTCCACGGGAAGCAGCAGTTGAACGCCTCGGCTCTCATGCCCGCGTCGGCCAGCATCCGGCGCCACTCGGCGACCTCGGCGTCGGTCTTTTGCGACAGGTTGAACAGATGCCCTTCGAGATAGTCGTAGCCGGCGGCTTTGAGCGCGGCGGCTCTGTCGGGGGAGGCGCAAAATCCGAAACGCATGACGGTCTCCTTTGCGGACGGTTTTTTTTACGGGGGCGTTTTCGCGGCTTTTTGCGGAGGCGCTCTTTCGCTTGTCGGCGGGGGCGTTTTTGTTTTATGCGGGCGGGGTCCGGCGCTTTTCGGCGGCGGGGGCGCTTTCTCCGGGGAGGCGCGGGAGTCTGGCGCACAGCAGCGCGGCGACAAAACCGACCGCGAGGCCGGAGAGGATGCCGAGCGGGAGCAAAAGCGGCAAAAAGCCGATGAGAGCCGCCTGTCCGAATACGCCCATCGCGACGGCGATCTGCGCGAGGTTGTGGGTCACGCCGCCGGCGGCGCTGATCGCGACGATCGAAAACAGGCGGGTGCGGCGCAGGCCGAGCATGACGAGAAAACTGCACACGGCGCCCGCCGTCGCGTAGGCGAGGGAGAGCAGCGAACCGAACAGGGCGGCGGAGAGGATCAGCCGCACCGCCGAGACCGCCGCGGCGTCCCGCGCGCCCATGCGCCACAGGACGAGAAGGATGACGATATTGGGCAGGCCGATGCGGAACCCCGGCAGGACCGTAAGCGGCAAAAGCGACTCGACGTAGCCGAGGATCAGGGCGAAGGAGGTAAAGAGGGCGAGCAGGGAGAGGCGTCGGATCTTCATGAGGCGTCCTCCCCTTCTCTGCCCGACGGCCGCAGGGCGACGGGGATATCCACCTCGGGGCGGCCGCGCTCGACCGTGACGAGCAGGCGGTGCGGCAGACAGATGATGCTGCGCCCGGCGCGGCTGACGCGCCCCTGTCTCATACAGTCGTGGCCGGGGCAGTCCGCGTCGCTGACGCGCACGGAGCCGCCCTCGATGGTGACGACGTTGTAGCCGCCGCCGGGGATCTCGACGCGCTCCGTGCGGTCGCACTCAAGCGGATAGGAACCGACAAGCGCCCCGTCCACGGTCACCCGCACCGTGCCGCCGCGCGCGGTCAGGCACAGCCACAACACCCCGACGAGCAGGGCGAGGGCGAGCAGGGACGCGATCAGGATCAGATCCCAGCGGCGGCGGGCGAAGAAGGAGGGGTCGTGGCGGCGCATGAGTTCTCCTTTTTGCGGCGGGGGGGCCGCCGTCTGACGCGCAGGGCAAAAAAGCGCAAAAAACATTCGGGCGCTTTTTTCTGCCCGCGCCCGCCCTCTCGCGGTATGACGTGATACGGCGCGGGAGCGGATGCGGGCATCCTGCATGACAGACGGCAGCCCCCTCTATCAGGGTGTTGCTTTTTTTGAGACGACGGGGGCAAAAAGCGGAGGAAAGGCGGGCGCGGGCAGTAAGGCCGTGCGGATTTGAACATGCGGACCTCGGGACGCGCAGGGCGAAAAAAGCGGAGGTCAGGCGCATGGCTTTGACCGCGCGGCGTCGGAGGGCGCGGCGCGAAAGAGCGATGCGTTCGGGCGCGCGTC
>JAGDBW010000108.1 GCA_017958845.1 Clostridia bacterium
GGAGCGTCTTCTCGCCGGAGCGAGCCCCCGGACGGAGGCGGCGCGGTTGTTCCGGCTTTGACAGCGGCCGTGGCTCCGGCGCCCTACCTTTTTGTTGACAAAAGCCGCCCGCGTTTGTATAATATGCTCTTGTAAAACGATCGCGCCGCCCGCGCGAAACGGACGCGCCCGCGCCGGGCAAATGAGCCCGCAAACCGCCCGCCGCCCGCCCACCGAAAAAGAAAAGAAGGACCGATCTATGAAATGGATGTCGCTCAATGACGTACGAGAGACCTACCTCTCGTTTTTCGAGACCAAGGGACACCTGCGTCTGCCCAGCTTTCCCCTGATCCCCCGGGGGGACAAGTCGCTTTTGCTCATCAACTCGGGCATGGCCCCGATGAAAAAGTACTTTACCGGCGAGGAGACCCCGCCCCGCCGCCGCGTGACCACCTGTCAGAAGTGCATCCGCACCCCCGACCTCGACCGCGTGGGACACACGGCCCGTCACGGCACCTTTTTTGAGATGCTGGGCAACTTCAGCTTCGGCGACTACTTCAAGATCGAGGCCATCACCTGGTCCTGGGAGTTTCTGACCTCCCCCGACTGGCTGGACATCCCCGCCGAGCGCCTCTGGCCGTCGGTGTACGAGGGGGACGAGGAGGCCTACGCCCTGTGGCGCGACACGGTGGGCGTGCCCGAGGAGCGCATCGTGCGCCTCGGCAAAGAAGACAACTTCTGGGAGCACGGCTCCGGCCCCTGCGGCCCCTGCTCCGAGATCTACTTTGACCGCGGCGAAAAGTACGGCTGCGGCTCCCCCGACTGCAAGCCCGGCTGCGACTGCGACCGCTATATGGAGATCTGGAACAACGTCTTTTCGCAGTTTGAAAACGACGGCGCCGGCCACTACACCGAACTCAAGCAGAAAAACATCGACACCGGCATGGGTCTGGAGCGTCTGGCCTGCGTGCTGCAGGGAGTGGACAATATGTTTGAGGTGGACACCAACCGCGCCATCCTCGACACGGTCTGCCGCATAGCGGACAAGACCTACGGAGCCGACAAGCAGGCCGACGTCTCCATCCGCGTCTGCACCGACCACATCAAGTCCGCCATGTTCATGATCGCCGACGGCGTCATACCGGGCAACGAGGGGCGCGGATACGTGCTGCGCCGCATCATCCGCCGCGCCTGCCGGCACGGAAAGCTACTGGGCGTCGACCGTCCGTTCCTGTGTGATCTATTGACGGTCGCGATCGAAAACAACGCCCGCGCCTACCCCGAACTCAAAGAAAAGGAGACCTACCTGCGCCGCGTGCTGGAGCGGGAGGAGGAGCGCTTTGACGCGACCATCGACGCGGGCCTTTCGATGCTGGCCGAGCTGCTCGACGAGACCGAATCCAAAGGAAAAAAGATCGTCGACGGCGCCGCCGTCTTCAAACTCTACGACCCCTACGGCTTTCCGTTTGATCTGACCCGGGAGCTGATCGAAGAGCGGGGGCTGGTCGCGGACGAAGCCACCTTTGCCGAAAAGATGGACGAACAGCGCGCCCGCGCCCGCGCCGCGCGCGGCAGCGTCGGCGGCTGGGACGACACGTCCAGGACCCTGCTCAAAGATATGGACAAGACGGAGTTTCTCGGCTACACCGAGACGACCTGCACCGCCACCGTCACGGCGCTGTTCGTCGACGGCGCGCCGGTCGACGTGATCTCCGAGGGCGAGGGCACGGCCGTGTTTGACCGGACCGTGTTCTACGGCGAGAGCGGCGGCCAGGTGGGCGACGTCGGCACGCTCTCGGCCGACGGCTTTTCGGCCGCGGTCTCCGAGGTCAAAAAGGCCGACGGCGTCTTTCTCCACCCCATCCGGGTCGAAGAGGGGGCGCTGCGCCTCGGCGACACGGTCACGCTTTCGATCGACACAGAACGGCGCGACGCCATCCGCCGCAACCACTCGGCCTGCCACCTGCTGCAGGCGGCGCTGCGCCGGGTGCTGGGCACGCACGTCGAGCAGGCCGGCTCCTACGTGGACGAGCATCGCGTGCGCTTTGACTTTTCGCACTTTGCGGCCCTGACCGACGAGGAGCTGGCGCAGGTCGCCGAACTCGTCAACCGCGAGATCCTGGCCGCCCTGCCGGTCACCACCACCGTCACCGACCTCGACAGCGCGCGCAAGGCGGGGGCCATGGCCCTCTTTGGCGAAAAATACGGAGACTCCGTCCGCATGGTCAAGATGGGCGACGTCTCCACCGAACTCTGCGGCGGCACCCACGTGTCCACCACCGGCGCCATCGGCCTGTTTGTGATCCTCTCCGAGACCTCGGTCGCGGCGGGCGTGCGCCGCATCGAAGGCACGACGGGTCTGGGCGTGCTGGCCAGACTCTCGGAAGAGCAGGACCTGCTCGCCCACTGTGCGAGAGAGCTCAAAGCCCAGACGCCGGCCGACCTGCCGCACCGCATCGAACAGATCAAAGCCGAGATCAAAGACCAAAAGAGAGACCTCGACGCGGCGCAGGCCCGCCTCTCCGAAGCCGAAGCCGCGGCCCTGGCCGGCTCGGCCGTCCCGTGCGGAAAAGTGCGCCTGCTCACCAAGCAACTCAAAGCGACCGCCGACGAGGCCCGCCGTCTCTGCGACACGCTCAAAGCCCGCTGCGCGGATCTCGTGGTCGTGCTGGCGGCGGTGGACGGCGAGCGGCTCAACTTTGCGGTCTGCTGCGGACCCGACGCCGTGCGCGCCGGCGCCCACGCCGGCAACCTCCTGCGCGAAGTCGCCGCGGTCACGGGAGGCAAAGGCGGCGGCCGACCCGACAGCGCCATGGGCGCCGGCCGAGAGATCGACCGGATCCCCGCGGCCTTCGCCGCGGCCGAGAGCATCCTCCGCGCGCTCTGAGGCGCGGCGACAACCGACGACCCCACACCGATCCCCGACGGGGCGGCCGACTTCGGCCGCCCCGTTTTTTGTGTGGTGTTCGCCCCGTCTTTTCGTGCCCCCGCCGCGCAAACGGGCCGGCGGGCTTTTATAAATAAAAAAGGA
>JAGDBW010000109.1 GCA_017958845.1 Clostridia bacterium
CAGCTCGTCCATCAGCTCAAAGGGGTCCCTCGTCTCGTGGTCCATCTTGTTGATGAAGGTGAAGATCGGGATGCCCCGCATGGCGCACACCTTGAACAGCTTGCGGGTCTGGGGCTCGATGCCCTTGGCGGCGTCGATGACCATCACCGCGGAATCCGCCGCCATCAGCGTGCGGTAGGTGTCCTCGGAAAAGTCCTGGTGGCCGGGGGTGTCGAGGATGTTGATGCAGTATCCTTCGTACTCGAACTGCATCACCGACGAAGAGACGGAGATGCCGCGCTGCTTTTCCAGCTCCATCCAGTCGGAGACGGCGTGGCGGTCGCTCGCCTTTCCTTTGACGCTGCCGGCGGACTGGATCGCGCCTCCGTAGAGCAGCAGTTTTTCGGTCAGGGTGGTCTTGCCCGCGTCGGGGTGGGATATGATCGCGAACGTGCGGCGACGCGCGATCTCTCTTTGCATATCGGTCATGGTTTACTCCTTGTTTTCAACTTTATCATTATAGCAGACGCCGCGGCCCGTTTGCAAGGGGAGAGGCGGTTTTTTTGAAAGGGCGGGCGGGCTATTCCGAGGAGCGGCGGTTGTGTTTGGCTATGCTTTCGGAGTGACGCGCGCGGACAAAAAAGCCCCCGCGGCCTTGCGGAGGCGGCGGGGATGTGGTATAATCGTCTCGAATCATCGGCCTTTGCGGCGGAAAGGAGCAAATATGGCTCTCATTCATCTCGATCATCATTCGGAGGCGCTCGGTATGGCGATGAGCGCGACCGTCGTGCTGCCTCAGCAGACCACCTCGCAGATCGGCATGGCCGGACGGCGGGGGGACCGGATCCCCGTGCTGTGGCTGCTGCACGGGCTCTCGGACGATCATACCATCTGGGAGCGGCGGACGTCGGTGGAACGCTACGCGGCGAAATACGGGATCGCCGTGGTGATGCCGAACGGTCACCGCAGCTGGTATACCGACATGCATTCGGGCGGAAAGTATTTTTCGTATATTTCGGAGGAGCTGCCGGCGCTGTGCCGCTCGTTTTTCCGCGGTTTTTCGGAGGAGCGGGAGGACAACTACGTCGCCGGGCTGTCGATGGGCGGCTACGGGACGCTCAAACTCGCGATGACGCACCCCGAACGCTACGCCGGCGCGGCGTCTTTTTCGGGGGCGCTGGACGTGGCGGATCACCGCTTCAAAACAGCTTTTCCCGCTCTGTGGGAGAGCGTGTTTGGGCCGATCGACCGGATCGCCGGGTCGGAAAACGACCTCTTTGCGCTGGTCAAAAAGCCGGAATTTATAAAAAACCCCCCGCGTCTGTACCTCTCCTGCGGCACCGAGGACGCTCTGCTGGAGACCAACCGGAAGATGAAAGCCGAGCTCGACCGGCTGGGCGTGCCGGTGCGCTACCGCGAGGCGCCGGGCAATCACACCTGGGAGTTCTGGGACGCGGAGATCCAGCTCGCGCTGGCATTCTTCTTTGAGGAAAAGGGACAGTAAGCGGGCCAAACGCAAAGCGGACGGCGATCTTTCGCCGTCCGCTCTTTTTTTGCGTCGGAGAGGGGGCTGTCTTTGCGCGGTTTGAAAGGAGCGGTGAGCGCCGTTTTTTGATGAAAAAAAGCGCTCGTTTCTTTGAGCGCTTTTTTGCGGGAGCGGTCGGCGCGGAGCGCGAGGGGGTGGCTTTTGCGGGCGATGGCGGCGGGGTGCGGGGCGGCTGCTTGGATGTGCGCGCGGGCGCGGGGTCACCTGGACTCGACGATGAAAAAGTAGGGGGAGGCGGGGGAGTTGACGATCTGGAAGCGGGAGCAGCAGAGGCGGCGGCGGTCGAAGGTCGAAAGGAGTTCGGCCAGCGCTTCGCCTTCTTTTCGGCCTTCTTCGTGGCCGGGGTAGACGGCGATGAGCAGCACGCCGTCGGGCGCGAGCAGCGAGACGGCGGCTTCGACGGCCGGCAGGGTGGTGGCGCGGGTCGTCGTGCGGCTGTGGTCGCCGCCGCCGGGCAGCCAGCCGAGGTTGAACACGCCGGCTTTGATCGGCTCGCGCACGTAGTCGCGCACCAGATGGTGGGAGGCGCAGACGAGGGTGTAGTTGCGCGGCGCGGCTTCGCGCTCGAGCAGCGCGCGGGTGGAGTCGAGCGCCGCCGGCTGGATATCGAACGCCCAGACGCGGCCGGTCTCCCCGACGGTGCGGGAGAGAAAGAGGGTGTCGTGGCCGTTGCCCATCGTGAAATCGACGGCGGTATCCCCCGCGCCGAGGTGGGCGAGGAGAAACTCTTTTTGCAGGGTCAGAAGGTCAACCATCGTTTGCTCCCTCCGAGCGGCGCGGGTCAAAATCCGACGGATCGACGTAGGCCGAGTGGTGGGTGTGGTAGATCACGTAGCCCGGCGGCG
>JAGDBW010000110.1 GCA_017958845.1 Clostridia bacterium
AGAAAACCATACCGTCGTCGGCGTCGTCTGCCAGCCCGACAAACCCAAAGGCCGAGGCAACAAGATGACCCCTCCCCCCACCAAAGAGCTGGCCGAGAGGTGGGGTTTGCCCGTTTTTCAGCCCGCTTCGTTTCGAGACGGGTCTTTTTTGCCGACCTTGCAGGCGCTTGAGCCCGACGTGATCGTGGTCGTCGCCTACGGTCGGATCCTGCCTTCCTACGTCCTCGACTACCCCCGCTACGGATGCGTCAATCTCCACGTCTCGCTGCTCCCGCTCTACCGCGGCGCCGCGCCCATGCAGCGCGCGATCATGGCGGGCGAGCGCGAGACCGGCGTGTGCGTGATGATGATGGACGAGGGGATGGACACCGGCGACGTGCTGCTCTGCGAGCGCTATCCGATCCTCCCCACCGACGACTACGGCGCCGTCAGCGAAAAAGCCGCCCGCGTCGGCGCCCCCCTGCTCGGCCGGGCGCTGGATCAGCTCGCGGCCGGTACGGCCCGCCGTCACCCGCAGGACCACAGCCGCGCCACCTACGCCCCCAAGATCGAAAAAGAAGAGTGCGTCCTCGACTTTGCCCGCCCCGCGGCGCAGATCGACTGCCTCATCCGCGCCCTGTCCCCCGCGCCGCTGGCTTCCTTCTTCGACGCCCGCGGCCAGGCCTGCAAGGCCGTCGCGGCGCATCCCGTCGCCCTCCCGCCGACGGGTGAGCGGCCCGCGCCCGGCACCGTGCTCTCGGTCTCGACCAAAGGCGAGGGTGAGATCGTCGTCGCCTGCGGCGAGGGAGCGCTGGCGCTGACCGCGCTGATCCCGGCAGGGAAAAAACGGATGTCCGCCGCCGCCTTCGTCTGCGGACGCGGCGTCGCCGCGGGGGACGTGCTGTCGTGAAGACCGTCCGCCGCGCCGCGCTCGAGCTGCTCGTGCGCTGGGAAGAAGAAAAGCGCTACCTCCCCCTCTCCCTCGCTCATGTACCCAAAGAAGACCGCGCCGCCCTGACGGCGCTGCTCTATACCACGGTCGAGCATCTTTTGACCCTCGACTATCACATTTCCGCCCTCTGCGGACGCAGCGACCTCGACCCCGTCACCCGCTGCATCCTGCGGCTCGGTCTGTGCCAGATCGAATACATGGACCATATCCCGCCCCACGCGGCGGTGAGCGAGACCGTCGCCCTCGCCCGCCACCGCGGCGAGGCCGCATTCGTCAACGCCGTGCTCCGCGAGGCGATCCGTTCACCCGAAAAACTGGCTCTCCCCCCGAGGGAAAAAAACGAGCTGCGCTACCTCTCCCTCCGCCATTCCGTGCCGCTGCCCACCCTGCGGCTGATCGACGCGGCGCTCGGCCGCGCCGAAACCGAGGCGTATCTGCGCGCCTGCGAGCGCGACCCCGGCCTGACCCTGACGGTCAACCGGTTGAGAAAGAGCAGGGAAGAGGTCCTCGCGGCCCTGCGTGAGCACGGCTTCGACGCGGCGCCTTCCCCCCTGACCGACAGCTCCGTCTGTCTCCCCCGCTCCGTGCCGGTGGCCGACCTGCCGGGCTTTGCCGAGGGCGACTTTTTCGTCCAGGACGCGGCCGCCTGCCTCGCGGTCGAGACCCTCGCCCCGCGGCCGGGCGACTTTGTGATCGACGTCTGCGCCGCCCCGGGCGGAAAGTCCTTTGCCGCCGCCTCGCTCGTCGGCGACCGCGGCCGCGTCGCCGCGCTGGAACTCCATGAAAGCAAACTCGGCCTGATCGCCGACGGCGCCGCCCGCCTCGGCCACACCTCCGTCGCCGTCCGCGCCCACGACAGCACGGCGCCGATCGACGAGTGGATCGGGCAGGCCGACCGCGTGATCTGCGACGTCCCCTGCTCGGGCCTCGGCGTGATCCGCAAAAAGCCGGACCTGCGCTACAAGGACCCCGCCTCCTTCGCCGCCCTGCCGGAACTTCAATACGCCATCCTCTCGGCCTCCGCCGACTATCTGCGTCCGGGCGGCCGGCTGCTCTACGCCACCTGCACGATCCTCCCGGCCGAGAACGGCGAGATCGTCTCGCGCTTTCTCGCCGCCCGCCCCGACTTTGCCCTTGTCCCGTTCGGGATACCCGGTTTTTGTGACACGGGTGGCGAGGTGACGCTGCTCCCGCAGACCCACGCCACCGACGGCTTCTACTTTGCTCTGCTCGAAAGGAGATGAGGGGATGACTGACCGGACGCCCTCCGCGCAACCCTCCACAGCACCCGCGCCCGCCGCGCCCGGCGGCCGCGTCGATCTGCTTTCGCTTCTCCCCGACGAGGCGACGGCGCTTCTGACTTCCTGGGGCGTCCCCGCCTACCGCGAAAAGCAGATCTTTGAGTGGCTGATGAAAGCCAAAACGCCCGAAGAGATGAAAAACCTCCCCCTCTCCCTGCGTCAGATGCTGACCGAACGCTGTGAGATCCGTCTGCCGACCGTGGCGGCGGCCCAGCGTTCAAAGAAGGACGGCACCGTCAAATACCTGTTTCGCCTCATCGACGGCGCGTGCGTCGAGAGCGTGCTGATGAAGTACGCCTACGGCTACACGATCTGCATCTCCAGCCAGGTCGGCTGCCGCATGGGCTGCCGCTTCTGCGCCTCCACCATCTCGGGCAGGGTGCGGGATCTCACCCCCTCCGAGATGCTCGGACAGATCCTCGCCGCCCGCGCCGACAGCGGCGCGGCCGTCACCCGCGTCGTGATGATGGGCATCGGCGAGCCGCTCGACAACTACGACAACGTCCTGCGCTTCCTGCGCCTCGCCTCCCACCCGCAGCGCCTCGGGATCAGCCCGCGCCGCGTCTCGCTCTCCACCTGCGGCGTCGTGCCGCGCATCCTCGACCTCGCGCGCGAGGAGATCCCCGTCACCCTCTCGGTGTCGCTGCACGCCTCCGACGACGAGGCGCGCTCGGCCATCATGCCGGTCAACCGAAAGTGGCCCATCGCCGAGCTGCTCGCGGCCTGCCGGACCTACTTCCGCGCCACCGGACGCCGCATTTCCTTTGAATATACGCTCCTGTCGGGGGTCAACGACAGCCCCGCCGACGCCCGCCGTCTCGCGTCGGTTTTGCGCGCCGGCCTCGGGGATATGCCCGTACACGTCAACCTGATCCGTCTCAACCCGGTCGCCGAGCGGACCTACCGCACCCCCGCCGCCGCATCGGCGCAGGCCTTTGCCGACACTCTCGCCCGCGCCGACGTCACC
>JAGDBW010000111.1 GCA_017958845.1 Clostridia bacterium
ACATTATACCGTCCCCGTCACCCAAAGTCAATGACCAACCGCATCAAAAACAAAAGAGAAAAGAGAGGCAAACAAGCCGCGCACAACAAGCCGTGACCGGCGCGCCCCACCCGGCAAAAGAGGCGCAAAACGGCCAAAACGTCGCCCAAACGCAAAAAAGCCGAAAGAATAGGGCAAAAACATGACAAAACAGCGCCAAAATTGCACAGAAAGAGCAAAACCCCACCGCAACAATCGCCAAAAGACCGACATATCCCCACACCCCCGACAGGATCCGACGTACGCCCGCAGCGACACGCCACCCCGCGGCCGATCGTCCCGACCCGCGCGGCAAAAGCTCCCGCGGTCGTGTCAAAACGCAAACAATTATGTGCAAAAACGGCTTTTTGTGCAAAATGCATATTGCATAGAATTTCAAAGTCGATTTTGTGCAAAAGGCACAACAGATCGCGCGCAAAACCACCCCGCCCGCCGATGATCCGATGCGCTCCGAAAAAGTAAATCAAATTGACATCCAAAACGGAAAGGCAAAGCGGGCAATCGAAAAACCCATTTGTGTCAACAAAATCAAAAGTAAGGCAAAATAACATTTCCTCCGCTCGACAAGAGCGGAAAACCCGCTCCGTCCCCCGCCCGCCTCCCGCCCGTCAAAAAAGCAAACAAAACCATACATTCCGATTTTTCTATTTATCTCCTTCGACAAAAAACTGGCAGTTGACAACAAAAACGCTTGTATGATATCATTTTCAAAGAATTTTCCAGTACTTTTGGAGGAAGAACCATGGACAAAAAGAGATTCGTCCGACGGCTCAGCTTTGCGCTATGCTGCCTGTTCGTTCTCGGTGCGGTCGTCTTGCCGACGAGCGCCTCCACCTATTGGGGCGAGGACGGACTCGAACACAAGACGGGCACAGCGCTGAGCGTCGACGAAATGGAGGCGTACCTCAACTCCGACTCCTACTTCACCTACATCAACAAGTACGCCGCCGAAGTGCCCGGCGCCGCGACCATCACCGTCCCGGCCACCGACGTTTACGCGCCGCAGACGACCGCCGACTACACCGTCATCGGCGATCTTTCGACGTGGCGCAGTTTCGTCGGCGGGGACAACGACGCCGATTTTCCCGGTACGCCCGTCCTCCAGCTGCCCAACCAGGGAAAGGCCACCTGGCAGGTCGACGTACCCGAGAACGCCATGTACTGCATCGGCTTCCGCTACTATACCCAAAAGGGGAGCGTCAACGCCATCGAGCGCAAGCTCTACATCGACGACAGCATCCCGTTTTCCGAGGCCCGCTTCCTCAATTTCTCAAAGGTCTGGGCCTACGCCTATGAGGACAACGAGACCGGTTTCCGCTCCGATCTGATCGGAAACAGCCTCACCCCCGCCATCTCCCAGGTACAGAGCTGGCGCACCTACTATTGCATCGACTCCGACGGCTACTACACCGACTACTACCGCTTCTACCTCTCCTCGGGCACGCACACCATCACGCTCGAAGCCGAGCGCGAAGGGTTCATCCTGTCCGAGATCCGTCTGGTGCCGGTCGACGATCCCTCCGTCACCATCCCGAGCTACAGCGACTATCTCGCGGCTTGCGACGCGGCGGGCGCGACCGACATCACCGACGGTCAGATCCGGGTCATCCAGGCCGAGCGTCCCGATCTGGTCTCCGACGCGGCCGTCTATATGACCAACGACCGTTCCTCCGCCATCACCCAGCCCTCTTCTTCCTCCTCCCAGCTATACAACGTCATAGGCGCCAACAGCTACAACAGCGTAGGCCAGTGGGCCGCCTACACCTTTACCGTCTCCGCCTCCGGCTACTACAACATCGCCATGCGCTACAAGCAGAGCACGCTGGAGGGCATGTACATCTGCCGCTCGCTCAAACTCTGGTCCGACGACGGCATGTACGGCCTGGACGACACGGGCACGCCCGCCGAGCCCTTTGCCGAGGCCACCGGCACCCGCTTCGACTATGAGGATGAGTGGCAGGCGTCGCTGGTCGGAGACGGCTTCTCCACCTTCAAGTTCTACTTCAAAGAAGGCGTCACCTACCACCTCTACCTGGAGGTCAGTCTCGGCTCTCTGGCCGAACAGCTCCAGCGCGTCAGCCGGGCCCTCACGGTCATCAACGACTGCTACCTGCGCATCCTGCAGCTGACCGGCGCCAGCCCGGACGCCAACCGGGACTACGGCTTCTCCGCCGTCATGCCCGACGTCATGTATTACCTCAACTACGAGGCGCTGGAGCTCGCCGACGTCAAAGCGCAGTTCGAGCGCATCTGCGGCACCACGGGCCAGCACCTCTCCACCCTGGAGCTCATCTCGGATCTGTTGGCCCGCATGGGTACCAACGAATACGAGATCCCCGCCAAACTCTCGTCGCTCAAGTCCTACCTCGGCACCCTCGGCACGTGGATCAACACCTCGCGCACCTCCTCCATGACGGTCGACTACATCCAGATCCGCCCCGTCGCCACCTCCGAGCCGGCCCCGAGAGCCAAGGCGGGCTTCTTCCGCGGCATCTGGTTTGAGATCTCCTCCTTCATCCACAGCTTCTTTACCAAGTACGATCAGATGGGCGTCACCTCCGCCGCCGACAACAGCGACGACGCGCTCAGCGTCTGGCTCGCCTCCGGCCGCGACCAGTCCAAGATCTGGCGCTCCCTGGTGGACAGCCAGTTCAGCGACTACTGCGAGG
The DNA here is from genome assembly GCA_017958845.1 of Clostridia bacterium. Classification (GTDB taxonomy): domain Bacteria; phylum Bacillota; class Clostridia; order Oscillospirales; family CAG-272; genus UBA1740. The sequence continues at coordinate 2,709 of JAGDBW010000111.1, forward strand.
CCAACGACCTCGGCGGCATCCCCGTCGCGCTCAAACTCATCACCGGCGGCACGCTCCTGCCCTCCATTCTGGCCGACAAAGGACCGGACGTCTACATGGGCCTGGACTCCACCACCACCATCAACTACGCCATCCGCGGCGCGGTCGAGCCCATCGCCTCGGTCGACGGCAGCGGGCAGGGCTTTGCCGACGCTACCGACTACCTGACCGCCACCTTCCACCCCGCGGCGCTCAACACGGTCGAGCTGCTCGGAAAGACCTACGGCGCCCCCCAGACCATGAACTTCTCCATGATGTTCTACCGCATCGACGTGTTGGCGGGGCTGGGCGCTACGCTGCCCGAGACCTGGGAGGACCTGCTCTCGCTGCTCCCGGCCCTCCAGGCCAACAACCTCACCGCCGGTCTTGGCAACCGCGCCAACGAAACCATCAACACCACCCTCGAGGTCATGCTCTACCAGGCGGGCGGCTCCATGTGGCGCTATGACGACCCGACCGATACGGAGAACTACTTCGGCGGCGTCTACGCCGGCGCGCAGATCGGCCTCGATACCAACGTGGCGCTCGACGTCTTCCAGCGCTACTGCCGCTTCTACACCGACTACTCCTTCAGCTACCGCTACGACGCGGCCAACCGCTTCCGTACCGGCGAGATGCCCATCGTCATCGAGGATTACGTCGCCTCCTACAACCAGCTCACGGTCTTCGCGACCGAGATCGCGGGTCTGTGGGAGTTCGGCTCCGTCCCCGGCACCCGCCGCGCCGACGGCTCGCTCAACTACGACACCCTCTGCACAGTCACCAACCTGGTCATGCCGTCCAGCAAGGGCCGCACCCAAAACACGCGCGACAACGCCTGGGCGTACATCAAGTGGAACACCGGCGCCGAGGCGCAGGCCGAATACGGCAACCGCATGGTCGCCCTGATCGGCCCGTCCGCCAAATACGCGACCGCCAACATGGCCGCCATCTCCAGCCTCTCCTGGACGACCAAAGAGGCCGCCGCCATCCACGACCAGCTCGAGCATCTCTCGTCCATCAAGAACTACCCCGGCTCTTACATCATCGCCCGGTACGTCAACTTCGCTTTCCTTGACGCCTACAACAACGGCACCGACCCCGTCGACGCGCTCAAGGGCTACATCTCCGCCATCAACGCCGAACTGACCCGCAAGCGTGAAGAATTCTCCGACAGCGGCCTCAAGACCCTCAAGACCGGTCAGACCCCGGCCCGCGCCGAAGCCGAAAACAACTGATCCCGAGACGAAAACAAGGAGAAACAACATGTCAAAGAAAAAAGCGTCCTCCGAAAAGCCGGTGTCTCGCAAGGACATGACCCGGTGGCAGTGGACCTGGAAAGAGATGAAACGCAACAAGGTCGCCTACCTGATGGTCGGTCCGTTCGTGATCCTCTTCTTCATCTTTACGGTCCTGCCGGTTTTGCTCTCGATGGTCCTGTCCCTGACGGACTTCAACATGCTGCAGTTCCCGCATTTCAAAGGACTGTCCAACTATACGCGCCTGTTCCTCGAAGACGAGGTGTTCCTCATCGCCTGCAAAAACACGCTCATCTTCGCCTCCATCACAGGCCCCGTCTCCTACTTCATGGCGCTGATCGTCGCCTGGTTCATCAACGAACTCCCGCCCAAGATCCGTGCCGTCGTCACACTGATCTTCTACGCCCCGTCCATCTCCGGCGCGGTCTACATGATCTGGCAGACGCTCTTCTCCTCCGACTCCTACGGATGGATCAACGCCACGTTGCTCAACCTCGGCATCACCGACACCCCCATCCTCTTTTTCCAAAATGAGAGCTGGGTCATGCCGCTGTGCATCGTCGTCGCGCTCTGGACGTCGCTGGGCACCGCGTTCCTCGCGTTCATCGCGGGCCTGCAGGGCGTCGACACCAGCCAGTTTGAGGCCGGCGCCGTCGACGGGGTAAAGAACCGGTGGCAGGAGCTCTGGTACATCACCCTCCCCAACATGAAGCCCCAGCTGATGTTCGGCGCGGTGCTCTCCATCACCCAGTCCTTCGGCTTCGGCGCGGTCGTGACGGCCCTGTGCGGCTTCCCGTCGGTCAACTACGCGGCGCACACCATCATGCACTGCCTCGACGACTACGGCGGCCAGCGGTATGAGATCGGCTACGCGTCGGCCATCGCGGTGGTGCTCTTCGCCATCATGATCACCAGCAACACCCTCATCAAGAAAATGCTATCAAAGGTAGGTCAGTAAGAATGGATGAAAGATTAAAACCCGGCAAGCTGCGTGTCCGCGGTCACCGAGTCATCCTCAACCGTTCCGCCGGCGGCGACGCCGGGATCACGGTGATGCTGTCCCTCCTCGGCGCGTTCATGTTCCTGCCCATGCTCTACGTCATCATGCAATCGCTCAAACCGCTCGACGAGTTGTTCATGTTCCCCCCGCGCTTCTTCGTCATCAAGCCCACGCTCAAGAACTTCCGCGACCTGTTCCTTCTGATGAACGACTCCTGGGTGCCGTTCTCCCGCTACATATTCAACACGGTGTTCATCACCTTCTGCGGCACACTCGGAAACCTGATCTTCGCCTCCCTCGCGGCCTACGCGCTTGCCAAGATCAAGTTCCCCGGCTCCAGGTTCATCTTCTCCCTGATCGTCACGTCGCTTATGTTCCACTCGACGGTCAACCAGGTCACCCACTTCATCCTGCTCAGCGCCTTCGGCTGGATCGACTCGCATCTCGCCATCATCGTGCCGGCCCTGGCCTCCACCCTGGGCCTCTACCTGATGAAGCAGTTTATGGAGAGCTCCGTCTCCGACGCGGTGCTCGAGAGCGCGCGCCTCGACGGCGCGTCCGAGTTCCGCATCTATCTCACCATCGCCATGCCGATGGTCAAGCCGGCGTGGCTCACCCTGATGATCGAGTCCTTCCGCGGACTGTGGAACACGGGTTCTTCCATTTATATTCATTCCGAACAACTCAAGACCTTCAACTACGCCATCAGCCAGATCCTGGCGGGCGGCATCGCGCGTTCCGGCGCGGGCGCCGCTTCCACGGTCATCATGATGCTGGTCCCCATCCTGGTCTTCGTCATCAACCAGAGCCAGATCATCCAGACCTTCGGATCTTCCGGTATGAAAGACTGATGAGAGGAGAGAGCGCCAAATGAAAAAGAAACTGTTTGCACTCCTCTTGTGCGCGGCGACGCTCCTTCTGACCGTCTGTTCGCTGTCGGTCTCCGCGTACGAGCCGTACGTGACCTACACCTACGACAGTCAGGGCGACGTGCTGTACTCTCCCGCGGCCTACACGCCGATCCAGGCGATCGACTCCGCCTACATGAAGCAAAACGCGCGGTGCACCACCTTCAAGGACATCGCCGAGCCGACCGACCTGTTCGCGGCCTCCGACGGGCGGGTGTTCATCGTCGACCGCAAAAACTCGCAGGTGGTCGTCCTCGACAAATACTATCGCGCCGTCGCGTGCCTGGACGTCTTTGACAGTTCCGCGCGTGACAACGACTCGTTCAACGGCTGCACCGGCCTGTTCGTCGACGCCGACACCATCTACGTCTGCGATACCCAAAACGCCCGGATCGTCACCTTCTGGGCGCACGACGTCTACGAAGAAGGCGTCAAAGTCCACTCCGAATACGAGTTCCGCAAGATCATCGAAAAGCCCCGCTCGGCCCTGATCGACGAGGACGCGCTGTTCTTGCCCATCGCCATCGCCGTCGACCAGTACAAGCGGCTGTTCGTCCTCTCCAGCTCCTCCTACGAGGGCGTCATCGTCATGGACGAGGACTCCCACTTCACGGGCTACATCGGAGCACCCAAGGTCACCTATTCCGCCTTCCAGATGATGTGGCGCGAGCTCCAGTCGCCCGAACAGAGAGCCAACGAACTCCCCTATCTGCCCACCCAGTTCCAAAACATCACGGTCGACGCCGACGGGTTCATCTACGTCACCTCCTCCACCATCGACGAGGGCAAGCAGCGGGCCACCCTGACCCAAAACGGGACCAAAAGCGCCAGCGACTACGCCCCGGTCCGAAAGCTCAACTCCACCGGCGCCGAGATCATGAAGCGCAACGGCTTCTTCGACTGCGGCGGCGAGGTCGTCGGCATGTTCAACAACACCGGCGTCTCCAAGCTGGTCGACGTCGCCATCGGCCCCGAGGGGTCCTGGTCGGTCATCGACTCGCGGCGGAGCAGGGTATACACCTATGACTCCAACGGCGTGCTGCTCTTCGCCTTCGGCGAGGGAGGCAGCCAACTCGGAAACATCACCAGCCTCAACGCCATCACCTACCAGCCCATCCGGAGCCGGGACGTCGACACGGGGATCGAGACCACCGACTATCTGATGCTGCTGCTCGACTACGCCAGCGCGTCCTTTACGGTCTACAGGCGCACCAGCTACGGCGACAAACTCATCAACGCGCTCAAAAACGACAACGACCGCCGCTACGACCAGTCCATCCTCTACTGGCAGGAGGTCCGCCAGTACAACAACAACTTCGACGCCGCCTACATCGGAGTCGGAAAGTCCCTCTACGCCAGCGGCAACTACACCGAGGCCATGGAGTACCTCGAAGCGGCCAAGGAGACCACCAACTGGTCCAAGGCTTACAGCGAGATCCGCAAAGACTGGATCTCCCGCTTCGTGCTGCTCCTGATCCTGATCATCGCTCTGTTGATCTTCGCCATCGTCCGCCTGTTCAAATACGCCGCCAAAGTCAACCAGAAAGCGGTGTTCAAAGTCGGCCGAAAGTCCTACTGGGAAGAGCTGATGTTCGCCTTCCACCTGATGTTCCATCCATTCGACGGCTTCTGGGACCTCAAACACGAAAAGCGCGGATCCGTCCGCGGCGCCACGACCATCATGGTACTGGTCATCGTCGCGTTCTACTACCAGTCCATCGGGCGCGGCTATCTGCTCAACCCCGAGGGCCGCTATACCGGCATCCTGATGCAGGTCTTCTCCATCACCCTGCCCGTGCTGCTCTTTGCGGTCTCCAACTGGTGCCTGACCACGCTCTTCAACGGTGAGGGCTCCTTTAGAGACGTCTACATCAGCACCTGCTACTCTCTCTCTCCCATCCCGCTCATCCTCGTTTTGTCCACCGTCTTTTCCAACTTCGTCACCGAGACGGGGACGGGCTTCATCACCTTCGTCAACGCCGTCGCGTTCGTGTGGGCGGGACTGCTGCTTCTGCTCGGCGTCATGGTCACCCACGACTACACCTTCGCCAAAAACATTCTCACCCTCATCGGCACGGTGGTCAGCATGTGCGTCATCCTGTTCGTGGTCCTGCTGTTCTCCTCGCTGATCGGGCGCATCGTCGAGTTCATCTCCTCCATCGCGGTCGAGTTGACCTACCGAACATAACAAGTATAGGAGAAAAAGATATGAAGAAAAACAAGATAATATCGACTATACTTGCTTTTGTCATGATCTTCGGCGCCGTCTCGGGCATTCTCCCCCTGCTTTCCGTGCCCGCTGCCGCCGCCGCCGACGATGACGAACTCGGCGCCAAGAGCGCCGCCGACTATGCCAAAGAGGCGCTGCACCAGTCCTATCTGAGCGCAGAGGACAAAGTCAACATCGACCCCAACATGACCCTCTGGCTCGGCAGCACCGACCCGGCCGAGAGCCGCTACGCCCTCTACTGCAACCCCTACACGGGCGAGGTCTACGTCCGGGACAACTATACGGGCCGCTTCCTGGTCTCCAACCCCTACGACATCGGCGACGGATTTGACAGCGACACGATCCCGGCCGAGCTGATGAGCCAGATCGAGATCACGTTTACCAAACGCGACGGCTCCACCCTGACTTACAACAGCTATGACTGGGCGGCCTCCCGCGGACAGATCTATCCCACCCTGCTCTCCGACGGGCTGCGCATGGAGTACACCATCGGCGACACGACCACCCGCTACCTGGTGCCCAACGGCATCTCCCGCGAGCGCTTCTGGACCCTGATCATCATCCCCGCCCAGCAGCAGCTGCTCGCCACCATCCGCGGCATGTTCGAAAACCTGCGCGGGCGCATCGAGGATCCCGAGATCCCCGAAGAAGAGCAGCTCCACGCCACCCATGCCAACGACGCGGCGCTGATCGCCCTCTTCCAGGAAGTGAGCAACAACCCCGGCGCCTACAACAAGTATACCAACCCCACCAACATCAACGGCCGGATCAGCTGGGACAGCTGGGACGGGATCATCGACTTCATCATGACGGGCTACGACCCCGTCGAAGCCATGGATGGAGGCAAGAACATCATCCAGGCCTTCGACGACTGGTACCGGATCGTCTACCTGTACTACAAGGTCTTTACCTCGGTCGACCGCACCAAGATCGGAAAGAACTTCGTCGAGTTCAGCAAGATGGGCAACGCGACCGCCGACTACTTTTCGCTGTGCACCAACTACGACTACAAAAACCCCAACGACAACAAGATCACCGAGACCTACCGTCAGGACATGATCCGCAAGTACCCCGCCACGGTCCACCGCGCGACCCATGACGAGAGCGGCAACCTTGTCGCCTACTTCGACCTCTACGCGCTCTCCGACGGCCTGACCAACGCCAACAAGCGAAAACTCCAGCGCACCATCAACAAATACGCCCCCAACTACACGCTCGACATGATGTACGAGGACGAGGCGGAGACCGAGCTGGAGCCCGAAGTGGAGGTCAACCCCATCTTCCGTCTGTCGCTGGAGTATCGCCTGACCGACCACGGCGTCAGCGTCACCCTGCCGGCCAACAGCATCTACTATGACGAGTACTCCTACACGATCACGTCGCTGAAGGTCCTGCCTTACATGGGCACGGGCCGGATGACCGACGGCGGCTACATCTTCTACCCCGACGGCAGCGGCGCGATCGTCGACTATGACGACTTCGCCGGCAAAAACATCCACCTCACCGGTCCCGTCTACGGTCAGGACTACGCCTTCCACGCCTCCGCGGGCGCCAACCAGCAGCCCATCCGGATGCCCGTCTACGGCGCCGTATCCGACAAGACCGAGTACTACCTGATCGACATCTACACCGGCGAGCGCCTCTACGTCACCCGCGAGATCTGGGAAGCGCAGTCCTTCACCTACAAGATCATCACAGAAGAAAACGAGCGCTACTCCGAGACCGAAGTCGACGAAGAGGGCAACCCCGTCAAAGAAAAGTACTACCTCTACTACTACGAGTCCGGCAGCGGAGCCAAGGTCCTGCTGCCTTACGCGGAGTTCTCCGGACAGATGCAGCAGTATTACCTCAAGACCGCCTCGCCCACCGCCCAGAAGGTCGCGCTCCGCTCCAACGTCAGGAGCGCCCCGCCCGAGTCGCAGTGGGTCACGGTCAGAGGCGCCGACGTCATCCGGTGCGAGACCTGCACCGACGGCTTCTTTGCCGTCATCGAGGACGGCGCGGCCATGTGCGACATCACGCTCAGCATCACCGGCCTGTCCAACAACCCCTACGGCTCCGTCTACACCGATTTCAAACCCCTGCCGCAGGACACCTACAATCTCTCTGAGGCGCGCGCCGGCGCGTCCGGCAGCGTGATGTTTACCGTCACCTCCCGAGAGAAGTATATGGACAATCTGGTCATCGACTACCATATCCTCTCCGACCCGACCATGATCGAGACGGACGCCACCGGCCTGCTCGCCCATGACCACCCCGCCTCCTACGTCGGTATGGCGGCCGCCTACCGCGACTATCTGTCCCGGTCCATCGCGCCGCTGACGGGCCTGCAGGACAGCCTGCCGCTCTTCATCGAGACCTTCGGCGTCATCGAAACAGTCAAAAAGATCCTCACGTTCCCCGTCGAGGTCAAGGAGGCGCTCACCTCCTTTGACGACGTCGAGAACATGTACAAAGAACTGTCCGACGCCGGCATCACCAACATCAAGTTCCGTCTCACCGGCTACTACAACGGCGGCATGGACGCCACCTATCCCGTCCGCTTCAAGTGGGAGCGCAAAGCGGGAGGAAAGTCCGGCTTCAAAGACCTGCTCGCCTTTGCCGCCGACCGCGTCTCCGCCGGGCTGGAGATCTTCCCCGATGTCGAACTCCAGTACGCCATGCGCGACCGGTCTTTCGACGGCTTCCGCCGCAACAAACACGTGACCCGCACGGTCGACAACCGCTACGCCATCAAGCGGCTCTACAGCGGCGTCACTCAGTCCTATGACGAGGACCGCATCGGTTGGATCGTCTCCCCGACCTGGCTGACCGACCTGTACGACAAGTTCGATCGCCGCTACTCCAGGTACGACGTGACCACCATCTCCCTCAGCACCTTGGCGGCCGACCTCTCGTCCAACTATGACGAAGACGAGATCATGCTGCGCGAGGAGGCCATGCACGCCATGCAGGACTTTTTGCGCCACGTCTCCGAGGACAGCCGCTACCGCATCCTCTCCGAAGGCGGAAACGCCTACGCCCTGCCGTACGTCGACTACCTGCTCGACGCGCCCATCGACTCCAGCCACTTCCGCTCGACCAGCTACACGGTGCCTTTCTTCGGTATGGTCATGCACGGACTGGTCACTTACACCGGCGGCACGTTCAACGAGGAGGGCAACCCCGACTACATGATCCTGCGCTCCATCGAGAGCGGCGCGAGCCTGTACTTCCTGCTCTCCTACCGCAACACCAACCTCATGAAAGACGACCGGCGCCTCAGCGAGTACTATTCGGTCAACTACCAGATCTGGAGCAAAGGCATCGCCCGCGACGGAGAAGAGTACTACTACCGTGATCTGATGGGTCGCTGGCACACCGTCCTCCGGGGAGACGACGACCAGCTCTACTACCTGCTCGACGACGGCGTGACTCACCAGCCGCTCGAAGACAGCGCCCTCACCCTCACCTACACGGAGTACGGCGACGTCTACAAGTACTACAATATCCTCAACGACGCCATCGGCGGCCTGCAGGACTACACCATCTCCGATCACGCCCGTATCAACGCCGAGCGCCTGATCGAAGAGAGCGAAGTGGTCGCCAACCGCCTGGCCATCGAAGACGAGTTCCTGCAGTCGCTGCGCGCCCATGTGACGAGCGACGTCTACCGCAAAAAGTCGGATCTCGCCCTGCTTCGTCAGTTCTACCTCGCCTCCATCGACCTGCTCATCCGCGCCCGCGACGGCACAGTCACCGACGCGGCCAGACAGGCGCTGTCAGGCGACGCCCACTACGCGGACTACCTGACGACGCTCGAGACCTACTACGACAGCGTCCTCTCCTACGCCGAGAGCAATATCAAAAACAAGCTCCAGGACGAGGAGATCCGCCGCCGCTGCCAGCTCGACACCCAGCCCGCCGGCTTTGCGGAGAACTTTGTGTCCGCGATCCTCGCGGGAGACCTCGATCTGCGCACCGGTCAGGTCGTCGGCGTGTCTCTCGACACCGACGCGCTGCTTGACCTCGCGCTCCAAAAGACGGGGATCGGGGACGAGGCGCCCGCTCTGACCATCGCGGACTTCGCCGACGTCGGCGACGCGCCCGCCGAGGGCTCGCCCGCCGCCGCCTACCCCGACT
>JAGDBW010000112.1 GCA_017958845.1 Clostridia bacterium
CACCCGCGCGCTGCGCGGGTGAGCATTTCTTGGGCGTTGACACGCATGGGAGTTTCTCCTTTTTTCTTGTTTCTTTTCGCTTTTATTGTACACCAACGCGCGGGCAAAATCAAGTTTTTTGTCGGAGTGCGGCGGCGTATTTTTTTGTTTTTTTCGGCGGGCGGAGAGGGTAACTTTTTTTGCCGTATTTTCGGAATATGATTGTATTTGGGCGGCGGGGCCGTTATAATGAAAGAAAAGGGCGCCGTGTGGCGGCCGGCGGGGCCGCTATAATGAAAGAGAAGGGCGCCGTTTGACGGCCGGCGGGCGCTTTTTTCGGCTCGCTTCCGTTTTCCTTTTTTCTCGTTTTTTCGTCTTCTATCCCTCTTTGTTTCGCTGACAAAACGCGCCGACAACGGCAAAAGAAAGGATCGACCATGAACGCTCAAATGAAGTTTGTCAGACCTGCGGCTCCGAAAGAGATCTATGACTCCGGCCTGCCGCAGAACCCCTGGACCGATCACAAAAAAGGAATGGACAAGCGCCATGATCCCCTGCCCGATCTGGGTGGGGCGGCGCTGATCTATCGTGATTTTTTGCTCTCTGAGCTCCCGCGGGCCGCCTCTGTGGTCTCGACGGCGCTGGGGGTCTTTGAGCTCTTTTGCAACGGACGGCGTGTCGGACGCGCCGAAGGCGAGGGCGTCGTCTATGACGAGATGAAGCCCGGATGCAGCTTTTTTGTCAGGAGGGCGCTGTCCTACACCTATGATCTGACGCCCTATCTGCGCGAGGGAGAAAACCGCCTGCTGTGCGTGCTGTGCGGCGGATGGTATACGGGGCGCATCGCCTTTGGCACTTTTGAAGGGAAAGAGGCGGCCTTTGCGGCGCGGATCACGCTGGACGACGGCGAGCGCGTCGAGGTGATCGACACGGACGAGACGTGGACGGGGACCTTTGGCGGGCAGGTGCGCTTTTCTGACATTTGGGACGGGGAACTGCGCGACATGCGGCAGCCGTCCTATGAAAGTATCTCCGAGCCGTCCTTTGCGGCGGGCGGCGCGCCGGTGATCCGGGCACAAGAACAAGTGACCGTCTCCCCGCATATCGGCCCGACGATCCGTCTGCGCCCCGCGCTCTCCCCTGCCCCGCTGTCGGTGACCGTGTGGAAAGACACGGCCGACAACGGCACGGACTGGGGCGAGATCGTGCCGCTGGCCTCCCCCGCGCCGGGAACGGCGTTTGAGCTGCCGGCCGAGGCCCACGCGGTCTATGATCTGGGGCAGAACATGGTGGGCCGCACGGCGCTGCGTCTGCGCGGCGCGGCGGGGACGCGGGTGTGCGTCACCTACGGCGAGATGCTCAACGACAGCGGCGACAAAGGCCGCGGCAACGACGGGCCGAAAGGCAGCCCGTACGTCGCCAACTATCGCTCGGCCAAAGCCAAAAACGAATTTGTACTCTCCGGCGACGAAGAAGGCGATCTGTGCGAGACGCTGCTGTCCTTCTTTGGCTTTCGGTATTTTTCGGTATCGGCGGAGGAGGACGTGACGGTCCTGGACGCTCGTGCCGTGGTCATGGGCACGGAGAACCGTGAAGTCGGCCGGCTCGAGACCTCAAACGAAGAGGTGAACCGTCTGCTCTCCAACATCCGCTGGGGCATGCGGGGCAACTATCTCTCCATCCCGACCGACTGCCCGCAGCGCGACGAGCGGCTGGGGTGGACGGGCGACACCCAGATCTTTTGCCGTGCGGGGGCCTATCAGGCGGACGTGCGGATGTTCTTTCACAAATGGATGCAGGACGTGCGGGACAGTCAGCAGGAAAACGGCGCCATCCCGGACGTGATCCCGGCGGTGAAGATCTTCTTGGGTCATGCGTCTGCCGCGGCCTGGGGCGACGCGGCGATCGTGGTCCCCTATACGATCTGGCAAATGTACGGCGACGCCTCGATCATCCGCGAAAACATGGGTATGATGAAGCGCTATATGGCGTGGATCGACGCGCGGCCGGACTATACCGGCCCGGAGCCGAGATACCTCGACTGGCTGGCCTTTGAGCCGACGGAGGGCGATTATATCGCCATGTGTTATTATGCCTACGACGCGAAGATGCTGGCCGAGATGGCCGACGCGATCGGGCAGACCGCGTACGCCGAGGAGATGCGCACGCGCTTTGGAGAGGTGAAAGCGGCCTTTGGACGCAAACATCTGGACGAGAACGGTCAGCCCAAACAGACGACGCAGACCGCCTATCTGCTGGCGCTGTACGTCGGTCTTTTGCCTGACGAGGCGATCCCTGCGGCCGTGGAGGCGCTCAAAAACAAGATCGTCGAAAACGGCTATCGGCTCTCGACCGGCTTTGTCGGTACGGGCTGTCTGTGTCAGGCGCTCTCCGCCGTCGGGCTGGACGGGCCGGCCTATTCGCTGCTGCTCCAGACCGAGTGTCCCTCGTGGCTATACAGTGTGCGGCAGGGCGCGACGACCGTGTGGGAGAGATGGAACTCGTATACCAAGGCGGACGGCTTTGGGGACGTGTCGATGAACTCCTTTAATCACTATGCCTACGGCGCGGTGGCTGAGTGGATGTATCGCACGATGGCCGGTATCGAGGTCGATCCGCTGATCCCGGGCTTTGCACACGTTTTGCTGCAGCCGAGACCCGATCTGCGAAAAGACGAAGAGCTGCCCGAGGGACAGGAACGGATCACGTGGGTCAGGGCGACCTATGACACCAAACACGGCGAGATCGCCTCGGCGTGGCGCCTGGAGGAGGGTGTGCTGACCTACGAGTGCGCCGTGCCGGACGGAACGTGGGCGACCGTGACCCTGCCGCTGTGCGGGGCGACGGTCTATCGCGAAAACGGAACGCCGACGAAAGCGGCGGGCGAGGTGCTGCGGCGCGTGCTGCCCGCGGGCCGCTATACCTTTGAGATCCCGATACAGATCGGACAGTGATATTTTTTGGGCGGCGGCCGGTCGGGCCGCCGCCTTTTTTAAACAACAAGAGCGGGACTCGGACGGTCCCGCTCTTGTTGTTTGGGTGGTGGGAACTTGCGGCTGCTTGGCTTTTGGGCGTTATTCCAGCTCGAAAGCGCCGGTGTAGAGGCGATAGTAGGTGCCGCGCTGAGCGATCAGCTGCTCGTGGCTGCCGCGCTCGATGATGCGGCCGTGATCCAGCACCATGATGACGTCGGAGTTGACGACCGTGGAGAGGCGGTGGGCGATGACGAACACGGTGCGGCCCTCCATGAGTTTGTCCATGCCGCGCTGGACGATG